>NZ_JASJVF010000188.1:0-6465 GCF_035019805.1 Cryobacterium sp. 10I1 | reverse complement strand
GCGTGCACGACGGCACTCATGGCGCCGATCGCGGACGCGCCGCAGACCGAGAATCCGGTCGCGATCAGCAGGGGCTGCTGCCCGGGCAGGCCGATCCTCCGACCGAACCACAGCGTGCCGAAGAAGGTGAGAACGACGATCGCGATGGTCGTCGCGATCGTCACCCAGCCGAGGCCGAGGATGTCGACGAGGCTGAGCTTGAGGCCGAGCAGCACGATTCCGAGGCGCATGATGCGTTTGGAGGCGACCGAGAGGCCCGGCGCGAGCACTCCGGTGAGTTGCCGGCGCGCAACCGGCAGTTGGCCGGCGACGATTCCGAACACCACGGCGGCCGTGAGAAGCGGGATCCCGGGGACGAGGGCGTGCACGAGCCCGGCAAGGAGTGCGGCGGCGACCGCGACGAGCACGCCCGGCAGCCACATGGATTCGAGCCTACTCCCGCGTCACCGGCGCCCGTCCCTCACGCCGAGCGCTGGCGTTGCGCCGCTCCGCTGGTGGTGCACCACCCGCGCAACGGCAGAACACCCGCGCTCGGCGGAAAGCCGTCAGCGGTGGTGGAAGCGCGCGACCATGGGGCAGTCGAACGGATCGCGGGCGGCGAGGCCGACCGTGTTCAGGTACTCGATGACGATCCCGTACGACTGGAACAGGCCCGTCTCCGTGTACAGGATGTTGTGCGACTGGCAGTATTCCTTGGTGATCTCCTGCGCCTTCCGCAGGTGCGGGCGGGCCATGTTCGGGAACAGGTGGTGCTCGACCTGGTAGTTCAGGCCGCCCATGAAGGTGTCCATGAAGGTGCCGCCGCGGATGTTGCGCGAGGTCAGGACCTGGCGGCGCAGGAAGTCGACCTTGCTGTCGTGGGGGAGTTGCGGCATCCCCTTGTGGTTCGGGGCGAAGGATGCGCCCATGTAGACCCCGAAGACGGCGAGCTGCACGCCGATGAAGGCGAAGGCCATGCCGAGCGGCAGGAAGTAGAAGATCACGGCGACGTAGAGCACGATGCGGGTCGTGAGCATGCTGATCTCGAGCCAGCGCTTGTCGACCTTGCCGCGGCCGAAGACCGTGCGGAAGCCCTGGACGTGAAGGTTGAAGCCCTCGGCCATCAGGAGCGGGAAGAACAGGTAGCCCTGCTTGCGCGTGACGAACGAGCCGAGCCAGGACACCTTCGCGGCGTCCTCCTCGCGGAAGACGATGAAGTCGGGGTCGATGTCGGGGTCTTTGCCGATCACGTTCGGGTTGGCGTGGTGGCGGCTGTGCTTGTTCATCCACCAGGCGTAGCTGATGCCGACGAAGAGGTTCGCGAGGATACGGCCGGCCTTGTCGTTGGCGGGTCCGGACTCGAACACCTGCCGGTGCGAGGCCTCGTGGGCGAGGAACGCGAACTGGGTGAGGATGATGCCGAGCACGCCGGCGATGATCAGCTGGTACCAGCTGTCGCCGAGGAGCACGAAACCGGTGCCGAGACCCGCAGTTGCGAGGATGAGCATGCCGAAGACGAACCAGTAGAACCCGGTCGCGCGCTTCAGGAGGCCCAGGTTGCGCACAGTGTGCAGCAGCGAGGAGTACTCGGTGGTGGGATTCTTCGAGTCGCCACCCCGACGGGTCTTGACGATGCGCACCGTGGGTGCGACGGATGCTTCCGACATGAGGCCTTTGGTTTGGATCTGGACTTCTCAGTCGGTTCTGGAGCAATCACTCGTGGTGCAGATAGAAGTATCCTACGGGCGCACCCCCGGTCCGTGGGTCGGATTCACAACGGTTTCCCAGTCGCTATATGGCCCAAACGGCATATGAAGAGTCCTCAAATCGCCGAAACGGCACGAAACCGCAGGGTCTCCTTCGCCCGGAATTCCGGGGATCCGGGCGCGGCTATCGCCAGCTCGGCAGCCAAATATGCATCTGCCAGAACGAGAACGGGATCTGCATTCCCGTCCAGAGCGGGTAGAAGAAGGCGCTGACCAGCACCGCAGCCACGAGGTAGCCGATCAGCACACGGATGCCGACGGTCCGGTCCGGTTCGCGCGTCACGGCGTCCGCCCCGACCCCGCCGGTGCCCGGCGCGAGTCCGAGCACGAGACCGATCACGAACGTGAGCGCGAGGATCAGGTACGGCTCGAAGGCGATCGAGTAGAACTGGAAGACCGTTCGGCCGGTGTACATCAGCCAGGGCAGGTACCCGGCGACCATGCCCATCAGAATCAGGCCCACCCGCCATTCCCGGTACCGGGCGAGGCGATAGACGAGGTAGAGCACGGCGGCGGTCCCGGCCCACCAGATCAGCGGGTTGGCGATCTCGGTGATCGCCTCTGAGCAGGTCGAGAAGCTGCAGGTGCCCTCACCGGCCGCAGACGACTGGTAATACATGCTCGTCGGGCGCACCATGAACAGCCAGGTCAGCGGGTTCGACTGGTACGGGTGCGGCGTGACGAGGCCGACGTGATAGGTGTATGCGGCGACCTGGTAGTGCCAGAAACTCTGGACGACATGCGGCACCCAGGCGAATGCCCCGGTCCAGGCCGTCTCGGGTGAGTCTGCCCAGGTGCGGTAGAAGCCGCCCGTGGTGACGAACCAGCCCGTCCACGAGCTGAGGAAGGTCACGACCGCGATCGGCACCATCAGCAGGAAGCTGATCGGACCCTGCTTGAGGATGGCACCGCTCGCCCAGAACGGGATGCCGGCCCGCCGGCGGGTGAGGGCGTCCACGACCACGACGTAGACGCCGAAAGCGGCGAGGAAGTACAGGCCGGACCACTTGACGCTCATGGTCAACCCGAAGGCGAGGCCCGCGGCGAGGAGCCACGGCCGGAACCACATCGCGGGCCCCCAGCCGGGCCACTCGCCCGTCTCCGCCCGTTTCGCCATCCAGGCGGCAAGGCGGGTCGCGTGCCACTCCCGGTCGAGCAGGATCGCCCCGAACCCGAGAAGCGCGAAGAACATCACATAGTTGTCGAGCAACGCCACCCGGCTCATCACGATCGCGTTGCCGTCGATCGCGAACAGGAACCCGCCGATGACCGCGAGCAGGGTCGAGCCGAACAGCTTCCTGATGATGAGCATCAGCAGCACGACCGCGAGAATGCCGATCAGGGCCGTCACGATGCGCCAGCCCCAGCTGTTTCCCGGCCCGAATGCGGCCATCCCGAGTGAGATCAGCCACTTCCCGAGCGGCGGATGCACGACGAACGATCCGACGTCGGTGAAGATATTCGCATTGCCGTTTGCGAAGATCTCGTCGGCCTTGTCCGGCCAGGTGGACTCGTAGCCGTTGTTGAAGAGGCTCCAGGCATCCTTGACGTAGAAGGTCTCGTCGAAGACGAGCGCGTGCGGGGAGCCGAGGTTCCAGAGGCGGAGAACGGAGGCCACGACGACCACGAACAGGGGGCCGGCCCACGGGAACCAGCGGCGTATGAGGAGCACGCTGACCATCGTAGTGAGCGGTGGTTATGCGCGGACTGCGAGACTGGGGGAATGATCATCCTCGCTGCCACCCCGATTGGAAACCTCGGCGACGTCTCGCGCCGGCTGGTCGAGGCGCTCACGACCGCCACGGTCATCGCGGCGGAGGACACCCGCGTCACCGTGCACCTGCTCAAGGCCCTCGCGATCGAGAACCGTCCGCAGTTGATCAGCCTGCACGACCACAACGAACGGGTGAAGGCGGCTGAGCTCGTCGAGCTGGCCCGGGACACCGACCTGCTCGTGCTGAGCGACGCCGGCATGCCGACCGTCTCCGACCCCGGCTTCCACCTCGTCGACGCCGCCGTCGCAGCCGGCGTCACGGTCACCGTGCTGCCCGGCCCGTCCGCAGTGCTCACCGCCCTCGCCGTCTCCGGGCTGCCGACCGACCGGTTCACCTTCGAGGGCTTCCTGCCCCGCAAGCACGGCGACCGGATGTCTGCCCTCCGCGAGGTGGCCGACGAACGCCGCACCATGGTCTTCTTCGAGTCGCCGAACCGGCTCGCCGCCTCCCTCATCGACCTCGCCGAGGTGCTCGGCGCCGACCGCCGCGTCGTGGTCTGCCGCGAGCTCACCAAGTTCTTCGAGGAGGTCAAGCGCGGCACCGCCGCCGAACTGGCCGAGTGGGCGGCAGCGGGCGTCAAGGGCGAGATCGCGATCGTCGTCGCCGGGGCCGAGAAGCGCGTGCTCGACCTCGCGACCGGGGTCGCGGAGGTGCTCGCCCAGGTCGCGGCCGGCGCCCGGCTCAAGGAGGCCGCAGCAGACGTGTCCGCGGTGTCCGGCCTCGGCAAGCGCGACCTCTACGAGGCCGCCCTCGCGCAGAAGCCGGGGGCGCGTGGGCCGGCCGCGCCGCAGCATCCGCCCCTGCCGTTCTGACCCGAACCGAGGCGGGACGTAACCCGGCCCGGGGCATCCGTTGCTCCCAATAGACTGGGGGCATGTCCGCCGGAGCATCCTTTTACATCACCACGCCCATTTTCTATGTGAATGATGTGCCCCACATCGGTCACGCGTACACGGAAGTGGCCGCAGACCTCCTCGCGCGCTGGCACCGGCAGGCCGGCGAGGACGCCTGGCTGCTCACCGGTACCGACGAGCACGGCCAGAAGATCCTGCGGACCGCGACCGCGAACGGCGTCACCCCGAAGGAATGGGCCGACCGCCTCGTCGAGACCGCGTGGAAGCCGCTGCTCAAGACTGTCGACATTCGCAACGACGACTTCATCCGCACGACCGACGAACGCCACGAGGTCAACGCGCAGAAGTTCCTGCAGCACCTCTACGACGCCGGCCATATCTACACGGGCGAGTACGAGGGCTTCTACTGCGTCGGCTGCGAGGAATACAAGCAGCCGAGCGACCTGATCGAGGGCACCGGCGAGTTCATCGGCCAGCAGGTCTGCGCCATCCACTCCCTCCCGGTCGAGCTGCTCCACGAGAAGAACTACTTCTTCCGGATGAGCACCTTCGCCGAGCGCCTGCTCGCCCTCTACGAGGAAGACCCCGACTTCGTCCAGCCCGAGAGCGCCCGCAACGAGGTCATCTCCTTCGTGAAGCAGGGCCTTTCCGACCTGTCGATCTCGCGCTCGAGCTTCGACTGGGGCATCAAGGTGCCGTGGGACGACAGCCACGTCGTCTACGTCTGGTTCGACGCGCTGCTCAACTACATCACCGCCGCCGGTTACGGGCAGGACGACGAGCGGTTCAGCAGGCTCTGGCCGGCCACGCACATCGTCGGCAAGGACATCCTCCGGTTCCACGCCGTGATCTGGCCCGCCATGCTGATGGCCGCCGGGCTCCCGGTGCCGCGCCGGGTCTTCGGCCACGGCTGGTTGCTCGTCGGCGGCGAGAAGATGAGCAAGTCCAAGCTCACCGGCATCGCCCCGAGCCAGATCACCGACACCTTCGGCTCCGACGCGTTCCGCTACTACTTCATGCGCGCCATCAGCTTCGGACAGGACGGCTCGTTCTCCTGGGAGGACCTCTCCGCCCGGTACCAGTCCGAGCTCGCCAACGGCTTCGGCAACCTCGCCTCCCGCGTCATCGCCATGGTCGTGCGCTACTGCGATGGCGAGATCCCGGTCACGACGGCCTTCACCGAGGCGGACGCGGCCATCCGGGCCACCGAGATCCGGGTGACGGATGCCGCGGGCGAGGCCATCTCCCGCCTCGCGATCCACGAGGCGATCGCATCCGTCTGGGAACTCGTCGACGAGCTCAACGGCTACATCACGACCCAGGAACCGTGGGGCCTCGCCAAGGACCCCGCCGACCGCGACCGGCTCGACGCCGTGCTGTTCACCGCCGTGCGCGGCCTCGGCACCCTCGCCGTGCTGCTCTCCCCGGTCGTCCCCGAGGCGTGCGCCAAGCTCTGGTCCGCCCTCGGCGGCGAGGGCCTCGTCACCGACCAGCGCATCGACCGCGCGTGGGAGTGGACCGGAGGCACCCACGTCTCCCCGCTCGAGGCGCTCTTCCCGCGCATCGAGGCGACGGTTGGCTAACGAACCCGTCCGCCAGCGTGAGCAGACCGCCGGCCGCGACCTGAGCTACCCGGCCCCGCCGGAGCCGCTCCCCGTGCCGGTGTACGACAACCACACCCATCTCGAGATCAGCGACGGCGAGCATCCGCTCAGCCTCGCCGAACAGCTCGACCGGGCCGTGAGCGTGGGCGTGCAGGGCGTGATCCAGGTCGGCGGCGACCGGGAGACCTCCCGCTGGTCGGCCGAGGCCGCCGCGAGCGAGCCACGCATGCTCGCGGCCGTCGCGATCCACCCGAACGAGGCACCGGACTACGAGCAGGCCGGCACGCTCGACGACGCCCTCGCCGAGATCAGCGAACTCGCCGGGCGCCCGCGGGTCGTCGCGATCGGCGAGACCGGTCTCGACTTCTTCCGCACCGGGCCGGAGGGGCTCGCCGCCCAGTACCGCAGCTTCGAGGCGCACATCGAGATCGCGAAGCAGAACGGCCTCGCCCTGCAGATCCATGACCGCAACGCGCACGCCGAGGTC
>NZ_JASJVF010000187.1:0-6474 GCF_035019805.1 Cryobacterium sp. 10I1 | reverse complement strand
CGCGACAGCCGGGGGAGCAGAAGTAGTGTGTTGCCCCCGCGTGCTCGTAGTGCAGGCTCGTGGGCAGGGCGGCAACCGTCATCCCGCAGACCGGATCGATGGCGCTCGGAGGCTCCAACGTCGCGTCGGCCTCCCCGGGGGACACCGGGAGCGGCAGGGCCCCCGCGGCCCCGGCGAGCCCCGCCGACCGGAGCCTGAAACGTTCGGCGACGAGTTGCGCGAAGACCGAGACCGCGATCTCGCCGGGGGTCCGGCCGCCGAGGTCGAGTCCCGCAGGGTTGAACACCCTGGCGCGTTGCTCGGCGTCGACGTTGAGGGAGGCGAGCACTGCGGAGCCCCGGGTGGGGCTCGCGACGAGCGCGACATAGGGCACCCCCGCGCGGAGGGCCGCCTCGAGGGCGGGTTCCTCTTCCCGGCCATGGGACGCGACGATGAGTGCGGCGTCGTCCCGGCGCGGTGTCGTGGCCGTGCCGGGGGCGCCGATCGTCTCGGTGAGCTCGACGTCGAAGCCGAGGTCGACCCCGATCGTGGCGAGGGCCCGCGCGACCGGTGTCGCGCCGACGACGATGACCCGCGGTGCCGGATGCCACGGCTCGAGGAAGATCTCGACAGCGCCCCCGCTGAGGCACGGGTTCCGCACCTCGACAGCGCCGTCCTCCGCCACGCCGGACGGGTCCCCTGGCACGACCCGGAGCAGGACGGGCTCGCGTGCGGCGAGTTGCCTGAGCCCGTAGTACCGAACGGATGCCTCGACGCAGGCACCGCCGACGAACCCGTCGATCCGGCCGGCGGCATCCACAACGGCGGTGTCGCCGGCGTGCGCGCTCGTCGGACGCTGGGCGCGTACGACGGTGGCGCGGACGAACGGCTCGCGGCGTTCGGTGAGTTCGTGCGCCCTGCGGGCGAGGGCGTCCGGAATCGGTGGCATCGGCACGGCAATCAGATCGGCGGGCGGGGACGACCCTGGATGGCCGCCCACACCCGTGCCGGCGTGCACGGCATGTCCATGTGCGTGATCCCGAACGGGGCGAGGGCGTCGACGACCGCGTTGACGATCGCGGGGGGTGAACCGACCGTCGCGGACTCTCCGATGCCCTTCGCTCCGATCGGGTGGTGCGGCGAGGGGGTCACGGTGTACCCGGTCTCCCAGTCCGGCACCTCCATCGCCGTCGGGATGAGGTAGTCCATGAAGGAGCCGCCGAGGTTGTTGCCCGACTCGTCGAATTCGATGAACTGCATGAGCGCCATGCCGACGCCGTCGGTCAGGCCCCCGTGCACCTGCCCCTCGATGATCATCGGGTTGATCCGGGTACCGCAGTCGTCGACGGCGACGAACCGGCGCACCGTGACGTGCCCGGTGCCGGGGTCGACGTCGACGACGCAGATGTAGGCGCCGAAGGGGAAGGTCAGGTTCGGCGGGTCGTAGGTCACTTCGGCGTCGAGGTTGCCGTCGATCCCCTCCGGCAGGGCTACGGTGCCGTATGCGCCCATCGCGATCTCGGCGATGGTCTTGCCGACACTCGGGTCGCCCTTGACGAACCAGCGGCCCTTCTCCCATTCGAGGTCTTCCGGGCGGGTCTCGAGCATGGCGGCGGCGATGAACCGGGCCTTCTCGCGCACCTTGCGGGCGACGAGGGCCACGGCGGCGCCACTGACCGGGGTCGACCGGCTGCCGTAGGTGCCGAGGCCGAACGGCGTCTGGTCGGTGTCGCCGTGCACGACGTCGATGTCCTCCGGCGGGATGCCGATCTCCTCGGCGACGATCTGGGCGAAGGTCGTCTCGTGGCCCTGGCCCTGGCTCTGCACCGAGATGCGTACCACCGCCTTGCCGGTCGGGTGCACGCGCAGTTCCGCGCCGTCGTTCATGCCGAGGCCGACGATGTCCATGTGCTTGCGCGGGCCGGCACCGACCGTTTCGGTGAAGAACGAGATACCGATGCCCATCAGTTCGCCGCGGTCGCGTTTGGCTTGCTGCTCCCGGCGCAGGTCGTCGTACCCGGCCATCTTCATCGAGAGCCGCAGTGCACGCTCGTAGTCGCCGGAGTCGTACTCCCAGCCGGTCTTGTTCGGATAGGGGAACTGCTCCGGCTTGATCAGGTTCTTCAGGCGCAGTTCCGCCGGGTCCATCTCGAGCTTCGCGGCGAGGATGTCGACGAGCCGCTCCACGAGGTAGACGGCCTCTGTGACCCGGAAGGAGCACGCATATGCGACACCGCCGGGCGCCTTGTTCGTGTAGACGCCGGTTACCGAGCAGTGCGCGGCCTGGAGGTCGTAGCTTCCGGTGAAGATGTGGAAGAAGCCGGCGGGGTATTTCGTGGGCTGCGCCGTGGCGTTGAAGGCACCGTGGTCTGCGAGGACGTTGGTGCGCACGGCGAGGATCCTGCCGTCTTTCGTCGCGGCGATCTCGCCCTGCATGATGTAGTCGCGGGCAAAGGAGGTCGACATCAGGTTCTCCGAGCGGTCCTCCATCCATTTCACCGGTTTGCCGGTCACGATCGAGCCGACGACGGCGAGGATGTAGCCCGGGTAGATTCCGACCTTGTTGCCGAAGCCGCCGCCGATGTCGGGGGAGACGATCCGGATCTTGTGCTCCGGGATGCCCGCGACCATGGCGAACAGGGTCCGGTGGGCGTGCGGGGCCTGGCTCGTCTCGTAGAGTGTGAGCTTGCCGGTCACCGCGTCGAAGTCTGCGACGGCGCCGCAGGTCTCCATGGGAGCCGGGTGCGATCGCGGGTAGACGATCTCCTGGCTGACGACGACGTCTGCTGCGGCGAAGACGGCATCCGTCTCGGCCTTGTTGCCTGCCTCCCAGTCGAAGATATGGTTGTCGGTGCGCCCTTCCATCTCGTCGCGCACGACCGGTGCGTCTGCGTCGAGCGCCTTCCTGGCGTCGACGACAGGCGGGAGCACGTCGTAGTCGACCTCGATGAGTTCGAGTGCGTCCCGGGCGGCGTAGCGGTCCTCCGCGACGACGAAGGCGACCTCCTGGCCCTGGAAGCGCACCTTGTCGGTCACGAGCACCGCCTGCACGTCGGCGGAGAGGGTCGGCGCCCACGCGAGGCCGAGGGCGAGCAGGTCGGCCCCCGTGATGACGGCGACGACGCCCGGGTGGGCGAGGGCTGCGGTCGTGTCGATCGAGACGAGCCGGGCGTGCGCGACCGGTGAGCGCAGGATCGCGCCGTGGAGCATTCCGGGCAGCGTGATGTCGTCGACGTAGTGGCCGCGGCCGCGCACGAAACGGGGGTCTTCCTTGCGTTGCAGCCGGCCGTAGCCGATCGGGCGGCCCTCGTCGTCCGCCGCCGGGTTGGGTGCGTGTTCCTGCAGGATGGTCATGCGGTCACCTCTTCCGGTTCCGTCTGCGAGGCCGGGATCGCCCTGGCCGCTTCCGCGGCGGCGGCGCCCGGTTCCGTGGTCGTGCCCGCCGAGTCGTCGAGCGCTGCGGGGTCGCCACCTGCGGCATCCGCTTCGGTCATGCCCGCCGGGTGGTCTGCTGCCCAGTGCACCGAACGGACGATCGTCGCGTAGCCGGTGCAGCGGCAGATCTGCCCCGAGATCGCCCGGCGGATCTCGGTGTCGTCTGGGTGCGGGTTCACGTCGAGGAGAGCGCGGGCGGTGAGCATCATGCCGGGGGTGCAGAACCCGCACTGCAGCCCGTGTTCCTCCATGAAGCCCTGCTGCACGGGGTCGAGGGTGCCACCGGTGGCGAGGCCTTCGACCGTCGTGATCGCATGACCATCGGCCATCGCCGCGAGCACGGTGCACGACTTCACCGGCTGCCCGTCCATGAGCACGACGCAGGTACCGCAGTTGGAGGTGTCGCAGCCCCAGTGGGTTCCGGTGAGCCTCAACACGTCGCGGATGTAGTGCACGAGCAGGACGCGCGGTTCGACCTCGTTGGTCACGTCGGTCCCGTTCACCGTCATGGTGATCTGCATGGATTCAGCCTTCCTGCGGTGTGGTGGGGTGCCCGGTCGGGCCGGCGAACTCCGCGACACGATCTGTCGCGCGGCGAAGGACGCGGCGGGTGAGCTCGTCGGCGAGGTGCCGCTTGTAGTCGACCGGTCCGCGCTGGTCGGCGACCGGGTCGGCCGCGAGTGCTGCGAGGCGGCCGGCCTCGATGAAGAGCTGCTCGCCGGGGCGTTCACCGCGGAGCAGCTCCGTGACCGCGCCGACGGTGCCGTCGAGCCCCACGGCGGTCAGGCCGACGGATGCCTCCGCGATCGTGCCGTCCTCCGCGAACGAGAGCGCGGCTCCTGCCGCGGCGACGGCCCAGTCGCCGACCCTGCGCTCGACCTTTTCGTATGCGCTTCCTGAGCGCGGCCGGATCGGGATGCGCACTTCGCAGAGCAGCTCATCCGCGGCGACCGCCGTCTCGTAGGCTCCGCGATGGAACTCGGTCATGGTCAGCATCCGCTCGCCGAGGGGACCGCGAACGATCGCCTCGGCACCGAGCACATCGCAGACGGTCGCGAGGTCCTCCGCAGGATCGGCCTGGCAGAGCGAACCTCCGATCGTGCCGCGATTGCGGACGATCGGGTCTGCGATCACTCGCTCGGCGTCGCCGACGATCGGGAAGAGCGCGGCGATCTCAGCGGACTCGAGGAGGGTCGTGTGCCGGGTGAGGGCGCCGATCCGCAACCGGTCTCCGTCCCGCAGCACGAAGTCGAGTTCGAACAGGTCGTTGATGTCGATGAGCCATTCCGGCCTGGCCAGCCGGAGCTTCATCATCGGCAACAGGCTGTGACCGCCCGCGATGATGCGGGCCTCGGGGCCGTACCGGGAGAGCAGTGCGATGGCGTCGTCGACCGTGTCGGCGCGGGCGTATTCGAATGGTGCCGGAATTTGCACGGACCCTCCCCATTGAGGCATGCCCTGCGGAATGGGGGGCACTGGATGCCACACATAGTGGCCCCGGGCCCCAGCGAAGTCAATGACCCGCCGATCGGGCATTTCCTTTCGGTTCATGGCAAAGACCTAGACAACGCACAGGCTTCGGATTAATCTGCCAGCGTCGGCACCCGTGTGTGTGCCGGCCTCCCCGGGAGACGCTGTGCATCACACGTTCTCTCCGCGGTGCTTGACAACATGCAACCGTCATCTGCTCTCGGCGTACCTGCGCAGCGCTTGTCTTCCGGTGCTTCTGTCCCAGCGGTCGTGGCGAGAGCCGATCGTGAAGAGAACAGAGATCATGACCAGGACACTGCACGGAACAGGACTGCACGGAACGGCACGGCACGGAACAGCACGGCACGGAACAGGACTACGCAGGCGGCTCCTCGCGGGGGTGGCGTGCGCCTCCCTCGCGGTGGCGTTCTTCGGCGCCACCCCGGCATCGGCCGGACAGGGATCCGGACACGGCGACGGCGACGGGGAAGGAACAGGCGCGCCGGTGACGCTCGCGGAGGGCCTGCTCGGCCCGCTCAGCCTCGAGGTCGGCCGGCACAACACCGTCTACGTCAGCCAGAACTTCGCCGGCGAACTCACGAGGGTGGCCCGCGACGGAACGACAGCGACCATCGCGAGCGCCCCGGGCGACGAGATCTCCGCGGTCACCGCGCGGAAGGGCACCGTCTACTACGCCCGGGTGGCCCAGGACCACAGCGCGGCCACGCTCAGGTCCATCGCGCCGGACGGCACCGACGCTCAGCTCGCCGACATCTGGGCCTACGAGAATTCGGCGAACCCGGACCAGGACAACAGCTACGGGTTCGTCGACCTCGACCCGGCGTGTGCCGCCCAGTTCGATCCCGCCCAGCCGCCGTTCATTCCGGCGGCGTACACGGGGGTCGTCGACACGCACCCGTACGCGTCGCTCGCCCTCTGGAACGGGGTGTACGTCGCGGATGCCGGCGGGAACGCGATCCTGCACGTCGACTGGGACGGCACGGTGTCCACCACCGCGGTTCTTCCGCCGAGCGACCCGATCACGATCGATGCGGCGATGATCGCGGATATCGGTTTCCCCGCCTGTGCAGCCGGGCACGACTACCGCTTCGAACCGGTTCCGACGGATGTCGAGCTCGGCCCGGACGGTTGGCTCTACGTCACGTCGCTCCCAGGCGGGCCGGAGGACGCGAGCCTCGGCGCGCGCGGCTCGGTGTACCGGGTCGATCCGGACTCCGGTGACGTCGAACTCGTCGCGACCGGGTTCGTCGGTGCGACGGGCCTCGCGGTCTCGCAGGACGACGGCACGATCTACGTCGCCGAGCTGTTCGGGGGTCCGGACGGCACCGGCCAGGTGTCGGTGCTCGATTCCGGTTCGGACACGCCGAGTGCGCTCGTGGCGGTGTCGCAGCCGGCCGCGATCGAGTTGCGCCACGGTGCGCTCTACCTCACGACGGATGCGATCAGTCCGGACGCGAACGGAGCGCCGACCCCGGTCGGCAAACTCGTGCGCATCCCGCTGACGGGTGGCCACGCCGCGAGCGACTCCCTCGACGACACGACAGACTGACTCTCGCCGCCCACCCGGCC
>NZ_JASJVF010000186.1:0-6501 GCF_035019805.1 Cryobacterium sp. 10I1 | reverse complement strand
CCGCGGGCGTCCAGCACAAGGCTGGTGCCCGCGGCACGGAGGTAATACAGGCCCGCCGGGGAGTCCGTCGACGGAGTGTGAGTCACGTGGATCGCTGCTAACTGCTCACACTGCGTGAACGGGTCGGTACGGATCGCTCCCGGGGAGCTGCTGGGGAGCTGCTGGGGAGCTGCTGGGGAGCTGCTGGGAGAGCCCTACTTGTTGACGGGAATCGACTGCGCCGTCATGGCCGCAATCGTAGCCGTCTGGCCGGTCTTGAGGGCGTCGATCAGGGTGCCCTTCTTGGTGACCGCGGCCTTGAACCCGTCGGAGACGTCGTTGTACGTCTGCGTCATGGTCGGACCCCAGACGAAGTCGGGCGAGACCTGCGAGGAGGCCTTCGAGAAGACGTCGTAGATGGCCTGGCCACCGTAGAAGTCGACTCCGGCCTTGAGCGCGGGCAGTTCCAGACCGGACTTGGCCGCCGGGTACAGGTTGGCGGACTTGTTCAGCAGGGTGAGCGCCTCATCGGAGGTGTTCAGCCAGAGCGCGAACTTCGCGGCCTCATAGGGGTGCTTCGATCCCTTGAAGACAGCGGTCGAGGAACCGCCCCAGTTACCGCTGGCCGTGTCGCCGGCGGCCCACTGCGGGGACTCGGCGACGGCCCACTTGCCGGCCGTGTCCGGTGCGCCGCTCGCGATGGAGTTGGCGCCCCAGGCGGCGGAGTTCCAGGTCCAGTCGCTGCCGGTGTTGTAGGCGTTGTTCCACTCGTCGGTCCACGGCGGGTTGGTCGAGACGAGGTCCCGGTCGATCAGGTCCTGCCAGTACGCGGCGACCTTCGCCGTCGTCGGGTCGGTCAGGTTCACGGTCCAGTTGGTGCCGTCGTTCTTGAACCAGGTGCCACCGGCCTGCCAGACGAGTCCGGCGAACTGGTTGATGTCGCTCTGGGAGAAGTTAGTGATGTAGCCGCCGGTCGCGCGGATCTTCTCTGCGGCGGCGGTGTACTCGGCCCACGTGGTCGGGATGGCGATGTTGTTGGCCTTGAACAGGTCGGCGCGGTAGAACATGGCCATGGGGCCGGCGTCCTGCGGGATCGCGTACACGGCATTGTCCTCGCCGAAGTTGACCTGTCCCCAGGTCCAGTCGACGAAGTCCTTCTTCGCGTCGAGCACGCCGGCACAGGCGGCGAGGTCGGTCAGGCCGTCCTGCACGCGGAAGTTTGGCAGCGCGTCATACTCGATCTGGCCGAGGTCGGGCGCGTTGCCGGCCTTGAGCTGATTGAAGAAGTTCTGGTAGGTGCCGCCGTTGCCGTTGGGTCCGGTCTGCACCTTCACCTGGATGTCGGGGTTCGCCTTGTTCCACACGGCGACGGCGTCCTCCATGCCGGGGACCCAGGTGGTGAAGGTCAGGTCGACCTTGCCGGTCGACGGTGCGCAGGCTGCGGCGGCGGTGCCGGAGCTTGTCGTCGAGGCGGAACAGCCGGTCAGCGCAACCGAAGCTGCGGCGAGCAAGGCAACGGCGACCGCTCTTTTCTTCATTCGCATGTGTCTTCTTCTTTTCTCTTGGGAAAGGAACCGTCCGGCATTCCGGGCGGGTGGTGCTGTGGGTGAAGCGGAGGTGAGGTGAGGGGGCTACTTGACCGAGCCGGCGCTGAGGCCGTTCCGCCAGAAGCGTTGGAGGAGCAGGAAGATGATGATCAGCGGGATGATCGACAGCAGCGCGCCGATCAGCACGTAGTCGCGCAGCACGGGGATCTGGTTCACCTGCGAGTTCCAGCCGTAGAGCCCGAGCGTGACCGGGAACAAGGTCTCGTCGCGCAGCATGATCAACGGCAGGAAGAAGTTGTTCCAGATCGCGACGAACTGGAAGAGGAACACGGTGACGAGGGCGGGCACCATCATCCGCACCGAGACGGTGAAGAAGGTGCGCACCTCGCCGGCACCGTCGAGGCGGGCCGCCTCGATCAGTTCGTCCGGCACGCTCGCCGAGGCGTAGATGCGGGCGAGGTAGACCCCGAACGGGCTGACCAGGCTCGGCAGGAACACCGACCAGAACGTGTTGGTGAGGCTGATCTGGCTGAAGATCAGGAACAGCGGCAGCGCGAGCGCGGTTGCGGGCACGAGCACCCCGCCGAGCACGACGTTGAAGATCAGTTCGCGCCCGGGGAACCGGTACTTGGCGAGGGCGTACCCGCACATGCCGGCGATGATCGTTCCGACCAGGGCACCGAGCCCGGCGTACAGCGCGCTGTTGAGCATCCACTTGAGGTAGACGCCGTCGCGGTAGCTGACCAGGGCGCCGATGTTCTGGAACAGGGAGAAGTCCGCGAACCAGAGCGGGTTCGTGCCGGTGAACTGGGCGCGATCCTTCGTGGCGGCGACGAGCAGCCACCAGACCGGCACCAGGAAGTAGAGCGTGAAGACTCCCATCACGATCATGGCGCTGGCCCGGGCGAACGGGTTCTCCCGCTGGGCACGTGGGGCCGAACCGGGGGTCGAGCGGATGCGACGGGCCGGCCGCACCGGGCCGGGGGTGGGGGTCAGGGTGCTCACTGGGCTTCCTTCCGCTGCGTGAACTTGAGGAATGTGAACGAGAGCACGAAGGTGGCGAGGGCCAGCACCACCGAGAACGCGGCGGCGAGGTTGACGTTGGGGATCGACGACGTCGTGTACACGGTGAGGTTCGGCGTGAACGTGCTCGTCACGGCGGAGCTGAAGCTCCGGAACACCTGCGGCTCGGCGAGGAGTTGCAGGGTTCCGATGATGGAGAAGATCGCGGTGAGCACGATCGCGGGCATGATCAACGGGATCTTCACCGACCAGGCGATCCGCAGCTGCCCGGCGCCGTCGAGACGGGCGGCCTCGTAGAGCTCGGTCGGGATGGCCAGGAGCGCCGAGTAGATGATGAGCATGTTGTAGCCGACGTAGACCCAGGTGACGACGTTCGCGATGGCCCAGAGCACGAGGTCCGCCGAGAGAAAGTTGATGTTCTGGGTGACCGCGCTGAACGGCGACAGGTTCGGTGAATAGAGGTAGCCCCACATGATCGCGGCGATGACGCCCGGTACCGCGTATGGCACGAAGAACGCGAGGCGGAAGAACTTCTTGCCGCGCACGAGCGGGGAGTCGAGCAGCAGCGCGAACAGCAGCGCGAGCCCGAGCATGATCGGCACCTGCACGGCGCCGAAGGCGAGCACCCGGCCGACGGACTGCCAGAACGGGCCGTTCTGGAAGACCAGGACGTACTGGCTGAGTCCGCCGAAGACCTCGGTCGCCGCGCCGAAGGTGCCCTCGCGCTTGATCACGAGCAGGGATTCGTAGATCGCGTACCCGATCGGCACGAGGTAGAACAGGGAGAACAGGGCGCCGAAGGGGAGCACGAAGATCAGGATCGCGCGCTTGTGCTGCACCCGCGGCTTCGCCGGGCGGGGGCCGGGCCGGCCGGCGAGCCGGCGGGCCGTGCGGGTGTCGCCCGGGACATCCGTGAATCGGGCGGTGGAAGCACTCATGCTGCCGTGTCCTCTCTGATGACGCGCACGGCGCCGGCCGGTACGCGCACAATGCGGTCGACGGCGGCGTCGGTGACGAGTTCGTGCCCGCTGGCGGCGATCTCGATCTCGGCGTGGCCGTGGTTGATGACGAAAAGGTAGCTGTGCGTCGCATCGGCGCGACGCACGACCTCGATGGTGCCGTCCGATTCCGGGCCGAGGGCGGTGACCCGCGCAGCCTGGGCGACCGTGCGCATCACCTCGCGCAGGGCGTCGGGTTCGAGTGCGGTGGCGAGATACCAGGCGGTGCCCCGGCCGAAGCCGTTGCGGGTGATCGCCGGGACGCCGGGCAGGGGGCCGTCGCGGTAGCTCGCAACGGCGGTCGCGCCGTCGAGGCGCAGTCGCTCGGTCCAGAGGCCGGCAGTCGCCCCGGAGTCCAGGCTCAGCGTCCGGCCGGGGAGCAGCGGGGAGAACTCCTCGACACGGATGCCGAGCATCTCGCGGAACGCGCCGGGATAGCCGCCCGGGCGGACCCGGTCGTCCTCGTCGACGATGCCGCTGAAGAAGGTGACGAGCGCGTGCCCACCGTTCGCGACATAGTCGGCGAGACCGGCGGCATCCGCGTCGGTGACGAGGTAGAGGGTGGGCACGACGACGAGGCGGTAGCCGCTCAGGTCGGCGTCCGGGGCGATCACGTCGACCGTGATGCCGAGACGGTGCAGCGCGGTGTATGCGGCGTGCATCTGGCCGAGGTACTCGACCGACTGTGACGGCCGGGATTCGCCGTCCCCGGCCCACCAGGCCTCCCAGCTGAAGACGATCGCGGCATCGGCGATGACGCGGGTGCCTGCGATGTCGCCGAGCCGGTCCAGGATGGCGCCGAGGTCGACGACCTCGCGCCAGAGCTCGGTGTCTGTGCCGGCGTGGGGAACCAGCGCGGAGTGGAACTTCTCCGAGCCCTGCAGCGAGGCCCGCCACTGGAAGAAGCAGACCGCGTCCGCGCCGCGGGCGACGTGGGTGAGGGAGTTGCGGGTCAGTTCGCCCGGCGCCTTCGCGAGGTTGTGCGGCTGCCAGTTCACGGCACCGGTCGCCTGCTCCATCAGCAGCCACGGGGCCCCGCCGGCGAGCCCACGGGTGAGGTCCGCTGCGAAGGAGAGCTCGGTGACGGGGTCGCCGAGGCGGTGGTCGAGGTAGTGGTCGTTGGCGACCACGTCGACCTCGGGCGCCCACTGCCAGTAGTCGAGGTTGCGGATGTGGGCGGTGACCATGAAGTTGGTGGTGACCGGCACCGCACTGTGGCGGCGGATGACGTCGCGTTCGCTGCGGTAGTAGTCGAGCAGCTCGTCGGAGCTGAACCGGTGGAAGTCGAGCACCTGGCCGGGGTTGCGGCTCGAGAGGGTGAGTCGCGGGGTGAGGATCTCGGACCAGTCGCCGTAGTGCTGGCTCCAGAACGAGGTTCCCCAGGCGGCGTTGAGCGCGGCGATGGTGCCGTAGCGCGCCTGGAGCCAGCGCCGGAAGGCCAGCGTGCTGTCTTCGTCGTAGCAGAGCGCGTTGTGGCAGCCGAGTTCGTTGGACACGTGCCAGAGCGCGATCGCGGGGTGCCGGCCGTAGCGCTCGGCGACCTTCTCGACGAGGGCGAGGGCGTGCTCGCGGAACACCGGCGAGCTCGGGCACCAGGCCTGGCGACCACCGGGGTAGCGGATGCTGCCGTCCTCGGTCTCCGGGAGGATCTCCGGGTGCAGCGTGGTCAGCCACGGCGGCGGCGAGGAGGTGCCGGTGCCGAGGTTGACCCGGATGCCGTTCGCGTGCAGGAGCTCGATGATCGTGTCGAGGTTGGCGAAGTCGTACTCCCCCGGCCTCGGCTCGATGTGTGACCAGCCGAAGATGTTGATCGCGACGAGGTCGACGCCGGCCGCGCGCATCAGCCGCATGTCCTCGGCCCAGGTCTCCGGGCCCCACTGCTCGGGGTTGTAGTCACACCCGTATGCGATGCCGTCGTGGGCGAACGGGACCGCGGATGCCGCCTCGTTCTGGACTGCTGCTCGCGCGTTCATCGGCTCCCTGACGTCGTTGGCACCGGCATCCGCCGGATGATCTGTGAACGTGCACAGACCGGGTGGAAAAAAAGACCCTGCGGCCGATCTGTGAACGTACACAGAGTAAGTACGGATCGCGATCCGTGTCAAGGACCATTTCGCGAAACGGGCGATACAGTTATCGAATGGTGACCAATCCGGGGCGGCGCAAACGTGCCACGATCCACGATGTCGCCCTCGAGGCCGGGGTCTCCCGCGGCACGGTGAGCCGGGTCGTGAACGACGAACCCTACGTGTCCGCCGAGGCGCGGATCGCGATCGAGGCCGCCATCGAGAAGGTCGGCTACGTGCCGAACACAGCGGCCCGCAACCTCGTCATGCAGCGCTCGCAGGCGATCGGTTTCATCGTGCACGAACCGCACTCGCTCTTTCTGGAAGACCCCAACATCGGTGAGATCCTGCTCGGGGCCAACGCCGCGTTGTCCCTTGCCGACTTCCAGATGGTCTGCCTCATCATCGACTCCGAGCGGGACACCGACCGGGTCGCCCGGTACCTGAGCGGCGGCTTCGTCGACGGGGTCATCGTCGTGTCGGCCCGCAAGAATGACCCGATCACGCGCATTATCGAGAAACTGGGACTGCCGTCGACGTTTGTCGGGCATCCGCCGGACCTGCGGCAATTGCCGTTCGTCGGCATCGACAACCGGAGCTCCGCACGTGCGATCACGGAGCGCCTGCTGGCCACCGGCCGCACGCGCGTGGGCATGATCGCCTCCGCCCTCGACCGCGACTCGGGAGCCGACCGGCTGGCCGGGTTCACGGATGCCCTCGGTCCCCTGTTCGACCCGGCCCTCGTGGCCCGGGTGCCGTTCTATGCGTATGCCGATGGTGTCGCGGGCATGCGCGCGCTGCTCGCCGCCGAGCCCGGACTCGATGGGGTGTTCGCGGCATCCGATGCCGTTGCTGCGGGCGCGCTCGAGGCGCTGCGCGAGGCCGGGC
>NZ_JASJVF010000185.1:0-6621 GCF_035019805.1 Cryobacterium sp. 10I1 | reverse complement strand
GCGCTGATGCTCGGGGAGGGCATCGCATACCTGAGCTCAGAGTCGTTGCACGAGACCCCGTTCGCGACGGCGTTCCGTGACGGCGGCCCGTGGCTCGACGGCGCGCTCGCCGCGCTCCAGGCGAACCGGGGACTGCTGGCCGGGCTCCTCGACGCGCATCTCGGCGGGGTCGGCTACGAGCAGCCGCGCGCGGGCTATCTGGCCTGGCTGGACCTGCGCTCGCTCGGCTGGGGCGATGATCCGGCAGCGGTCGCCCTCGAGCGGGCGAAGGTCGCGCTGCTCCCCGGGTTGCTCTTCGGCACTCCGGGCGCCGGTTTCGCCCGGCTCAACTTCGGCTGCTCACCCGAGGTGCTCAGCGAGGCCGTCTCGCGGATCGCCGCGGCGACCTGAGCCGCACCGGCACCCGGCTGGGTGTGCCGGCGCGACCCGGTCAGCGACGGTAGTTCGGGGCCTCGACCACGATTTGCACGTCGTGCGGGTGCGATTCCTTGAGCCCGGCGGAGGTGATCCGCACGAACTTGCCCTTCTGCTTGAGCTCGTCGATCGTGCGCGCGCCGACGTAGAACATCGACTGGCGGAGGCCGCCGATGAGCTGGTACGCGACGGCGGAGACCGGACCGCGGTACGGAACCTGCCCCTCGATGCCCTCGGGGATGAGCTTGTCGTCGGAGGGGACGTCCGACTGGAAGTAGCGATCCTTCGAATAGGAGGTCTTGTTACCGCGGGTCTGCAGCGCGCCGAGCGAGCCCATGCCGCGGTAGGTCTTGAACTGCTTACCGTTGACGAAAACGAGCTCTCCCGGGCTCTCGTCGCAGCCGGCGAGGAGCGAGCCGAGCATGACGGTGTCCGCGCCGGCGACGAGCGCCTTGGCGATGTCACCGGAGTACTGCAGTCCGCCGTCGGCGATGACCGGGATCCCGGTCTCACGCGCGGCGAGGGAGGCCTGGTAGACCGCCGTGATCTGGGGGACGCCGACGCCTGCGACGATGCGGGTCGTGCAGATGGAGCCCGGGCCGACGCCGACCTTGATCGCGTCCGCGCCCGCGTCGATGAGCGCCTGGGCGCCGCTCCGGGTGGCGACGTTGCCGCCGATGACATCAACGACCGCGAAGGCCGGGTCGGTCTTGAGCCGGCGGATGATCTCGAGCACGCCGGCGCTGTCGCCGTTGGCGGTGTCGACGACGAGCACGTCGACCCCCGCGTCGAGCAGCGCGGTCGCGCGCTGCCACGCGTCGCCGAAGAAGCCGATGGCCGCGCCGACGCGCAGCCGGCCGGCGTCGTCCTTCGTCGCGTGCGGGTATTCCTCGCTCTTGTCGAAGTCCTTGACGGTGATCAGGCCGGTGAGCCGGCCGGCGTCGTCGACGAGAGGAAGCTTCTCGATCTTGTGGGTGGCGAAGATGGCCACCGCGTCCATCGGCGCCATGCCGACCTTGCCGGTGATGAGCGGCATCCGCGTCATCACCTCGCGCACCCGCATCGTGTGCTTCTGGGTGGCCGTGACGAAGCGCATATCGCGGTTCGTGATGATGCCGACGAGCACGCCGTCTCCATCGACGACGGGGAGTCCGCTGATCCGGAACTGCCGGCAGAGGGCGTCGACGTCCGCGACGGTGGCCTCCGGCGAAGTTGTTACCGGATTGGTAATCATCCCGGATTCGCTGCGTTTGACGAGATCGACCTGCTCGGCCTGGTCCGCGATCGACAGGTTGCGGTGCAGGACACCGAGCCCCCCTTCGCGGGCCATGGCGATGGCCATCCTGGTCTCGGTGACCGTGTCCATGGCGCTCGAAAGCAGGGGCGTCGCGACGCTGATTCTCCGGGTCAACCGCGACATTGTCACTGCTTCACTGGGAATGACGTCGGTGTGTCCTGGCAGGAGCAGGACGTCGTCGTAGGTAAGCCCGGTGAAACCGAACGGATCTGGCTGATCCATGAAACCCCTTTTTGCTGGTGCAGAGAAATAACAGAAGAGTCCGGGAATTCGTGGAAACGACCGGTTCCCCAATGTTAAGCGACTTCTCCGCGCGCGCATTCCTTGAGGACGGAAACGATTCCGAGGACCACTCCGAAACATTTGCGACATAATCGGGACGTACTGTCGACGAAGAAGTTGGCAGGGGCCGGTTCACCCGAGTTTTTTCCCCTCGACCACCCCGAGGCCCCGCCCGTTCACGGAGGTTACGTTTTGACACCATTCATGCAGCGAACACGTACGGCAGGCCTCCTGTCGTCCCGGCGGATGCTCGCCGGTCTCCTGCTCATCGGAGTCGCCAGTCTGGGCCTGATGGGCCTCGGCGCGACGAGTGCTTCCGCGGCGACGGCCGTCCCGACTACGGCGTGTGTGGCCAATGCCACCACAGGCTGTATCCAGGGCACGATCAAGCAGGGCAACGGCGACCCCGCCGTCGGCGTGAGGCTCACGGTCACGAACGGTGACACGACCGAGAACCTCGTGACGGATGCCGCGGGCAAGTGGGGCGTGGCCATCACGGTCGCAGGCCCCTCAACCGTCACCCTCGACACCACGAGCCTGCCGAGCGGGAACACCCTCGACCCGAGCATCGCCAACCCGGCAACCGTCAATGGCGGCCTGGGTCGCAACGCCGGCACCATCTTCAAGCTGGTCAGCGGGGAAAGCACCGGCCTCTCGACCTCTGCCCCGTCGACGGGTGACTCCGCGACGACCGGCTCCGTCACGTGGGAGCGCTTCCTCCAGCAGGCCGCGTCGGGCATCCGCCTCGGGTTGCTGCTCGCCCTCGCCTCCGTCGGCCTCTCGCTGATCTACGGGACGACCGGGCTGAGCAACTTCGCCCACGGCGAGCAGGTGACCCTCGGCGGCCTGCTGGCATTCGTGCTCGCCAACCAGCTCGGTCTCAACCTCTTCCTCGCCGCCTTCCTCACCGTCGCGGTCTGCGCGGCGACCGGGTACTTCCAGGATGCGCTGATCTGGAAGCCACTGCGCAAGCGCGGCCTGCCGAACACCCAGCTGATGATCGTGACCATCGGGCTCTCGATCGCGCTGCAGTACGCGTTCCAGTTCTTCATCGGGGCCAAGACCGTCCGGATCGACAAGGCCAACCCGGTCACCGTCGAAATCGGCCCGATCACCCTCTCGGTTCAGTCGCTCTGGGCGATGGGCATCGCCGTTGCGGTCATCATCCTCGTCGGGCTGTTCCTGCTCCGGTCCCGGATCGGCCGGGCCACCCGCGCCGTTTCGGACAACCCCTCGCTCGCCGCGGCCTCCGGGATCGACGTCGACGCCATCATCCGCCTGGTCTGGACGGCCTCCGCCGGACTCGCCGGTCTCGCCGGCGTCATGCTCGGCCTCGTGCTCAATGGCGTGAACTGGCAGACCGGCCTGCAGCTGCTGCTGCTGATGTTCGCCGCGGTCACCCTCGGCGGCCTCGGCACCGCGTTCGGCGCCCTCGCCGGCGCGATGATCATCGGCATGGTCGTCGAGCTCACGAACCTCGTGCTCCCCGGCGACTTCAAGTACGCCACGGCACTGCTCATTCTCATCCTCGTCCTGCTCGTCAGGCCACAAGGCATTTTCGGGCGCCGAGAGCGCATCGGTTAGGAAGGACAAGACCGTGAATGAATTTCTGACGACCCTGACGGCGATTGCCGCCTCCGCCTTCTCGCCATCGACGGCGGCACTCGCCATCGCAGCCATCGGACTCAACATCCACTTCGGCTACACCGGCCTGCTCAACATGGGCCAGGCCGGGTTCATGCTCGTCGGCGCATACGCCTTCGCCATCTCCATCGTCGCCGGGATCCCGCTGTTCCCCGCCGTGCTGATCGCACTCGTCGCCGCGGCGGTCTTCGCACTCATCCTCGGCGTTCCGACGCTGAAGCTGCGCGGTGACTACCTCGCGATCGTCACGATCTCGGCCGCAGAGATCGTGCGGATGATCGGGCGCTCGTCGCTCCTCACCGACATCACCGGCGGCTCGAACGGTCTCACCGGCCAGAGCTACCGAGGCCCGTTCACCGACCTCTCCTTCCTCGGCGACGGCCAGACCACCCTCGGCCCGTTCACCTACGACAACACCGGCTCCAACGGCTGGTGGATCCGCCTGGTCGCGTGGTCCATCGTCGGGATCCTCTGCCTCTTCGTGTTCCTGCTGATGCGCAGCCCGTGGGGTCGCGTACTCCGCGGCATCCGGGAAGACGAGGATGCGATCCGCAGCCTCGGCAAGAACGTCTACAGCTACAAGATGCAGGCGCTCATCCTCGGCGGCACCATCGGAGCGCTCGGCGGCATCATCTACGTGCTGCCGGCATCCGTTCAGGCGGACAGCATGGGACGATCGATGACGTTCTTCGTGTGGACAGCACTGTTGCTCGGCGGCGCCGCGACCGTGTTCGGGCCCGTGCTCGGCTCGATCATCTTCTTCGCCCTGCGCCTGTTCGTGCAGGGTGTCGCCGGCCAGTTCGTGCCGGACAGCATCATGAACGGCCAGCAGGCCGAACAGTTCTCCTGGATCCTGATCGGTGTGGTGCTCATGCTCGTGGTCATCTTCAGACCCCAGGGTGTACTCGGTAACAAGAAGGAGCTGAGCTTCAATGTCAACTGATCTCGGAGTCACCGTCGCCCCGACAGCCGCTGCGGCAGCCGCAACCGCGAGCGTCGCCGCCGTCTCCCCCCTTCCCGGCGTCCCCAAGCCAGACCCGATCCTGGTCGTCGACAACATCGTGCGGCAGTTCGGCGGCATGACCGCCGTCAACGTGCCGCACCTCGAGGTACAGCGCGGAATCATCACGGCCCTGATCGGCCCGAACGGCGCGGGCAAGACCACGTTCTTCAACCTGATCACGGGCTTCGACAAGCCGAGCTCCGCTCCGCGCCTCATCGGCGGCCCGAAGTCCGACCAGGCAGCCCGCTCGATGTTCAACGGGCGTTCGGTCAACAACATGGGTGCGGCGAAGGTCGCCCAGCGCGGCATGGTGCGCACCTTCCAGCTCACGAAGGCGCTCAGCAGGCTCACCGTGCTCGAGAACATGCTCCTCGGCGCGAAGGACCAGCCAGGCGAAAACCTCTTCGCCGCGGTGATCAAGCCGCTCTGGGCTGCGCGCGAACGGGAGATCACGGCGCAGGCCGAGGACCTCCTGCAGCGGTTCAAGCTGCTCGAGAAGAAGAACGACATGGCCGGCAGCCTCTCCGGCGGCCAGAAGAAGCTCCTGGAGATGGCGCGGGCGCTCATGAGCGAACCGACCATGATCATGCTCGACGAGCCGATGGCCGGGGTCAACCCCGCACTCACCCAGTCGCTGCTCGGGCACATCAAGTCTCTCCGCGACGAGGGCATGACCGTCCTGTTCGTCGAGCACGACATGCACATGGTGCGGCACATCTCCGACTGGGTCGTCGTGATGGCCGAGGGCAAGGTCGTTGCGGAGGGTCCGTCGGCCACCGTCATGGACGACCAGGCCGTGATCGACGCCTACCTCGGCGCGCACCACGACACCGACCTCGGCGACGACTCGCTCCTCACGGACGAAGTCGCGGAGGAACTGGCCAAAGAGGTCGAACTCGAAAACCGCACGGAAGGCGACGCGTAGTCATGGTTGTACCCACAGGCTCTCCCGCTCCGGTCCTGCAGGCGACGGATCTCGTCGCCGGCTATGTTCCCGGGGTCAATATCCTCAACGGCTGCAACCTGGATGTCTACCCCGGTGAGCTCATCGGAATCATCGGCCCGAACGGCGCGGGCAAGTCCACGCTGCTCAAGGCACTGTTCGGACTGGTGTCCGTCCGCAGCGGCAACGTCACGCTCAAGGGCGAAGACATCACCGGTTTCAAGGCGAACCGCCTCGTGCAGGCCGGCGTCGGCTTCGTCCCCCAGAACAACAACGTGTTCCCCTCCCTCACGATCGAGGAGAACCTGCAGATGGGCCTGTACCTGCGGCCCAAGCTGCTCGTCGAGCGTCTCGACGCGATCTTCGACCTGTTCCCCGCCCTCGCCGACCGCCGCAACCAGCGCGCCGGTTCGCTCTCCGGCGGCGAACGCCAGTCGGTCGCGATGGCGCGTGCGCTCATGATGGACCCGTCCGTACTGCTCCTCGACGAGCCGTCCGCCGGCCTCTCCCCGGTGCGTCAGGACGAGACCTTCATCCGCACCCGCCGCATCAACAAGACCGGCGTCACGATCGTGATGGTCGAGCAGAACGCGCGCCGCTGCCTGCAGATCTGCGACCGCGGGTACGTGCTCGATCAGGGCCGCAATGCCTACACAGGCACCGGCCGCGAGCTCGCCGACGACCCCAAGGTCATCGAGCTCTACCTCGGCACCCTCGCCAAGGACGTCGACGCTGAGAAGGACGAGAAGCCCGTCAGCATCGCCTGACCCGCCCGCACCGCCGAGAGGCCCGTGCCAGCCCCCTGGGGGCAGGCACGGGCCTTTTCGTGTCCCCGGCGACATCCGCCGCTGCGCCCGTCTGCTCAGGCGCTCCCGCAACGGCGGGCGCGGGCTGCCGAAACCGGCGCCGGTGCGGCTGGAAACCTCGCTGAGGGGTCGCACATCGAGGTTCACGGGGTCGGCGAACGTCGATCTGCGACACCTCAGCGAAAGAGCGGATGCTGGCGAGCACGCGAGCACTCCGGTCACGACGAGGATG
>NZ_JASJVF010000184.1:0-6623 GCF_035019805.1 Cryobacterium sp. 10I1 | reverse complement strand
GGAGCCCGTCGGCCGGCGGCATCCCCGCGCCCGCGACTGAATTAGTATGCTCCTCCACTCATTGGAACGCTATGCTAATGAGATGGATTCCCCCGGAAGGACGCGGCCGAGCCGTCGATCGGCGCAAAGCGAGGCGACCAGGACGGTCATCCTCGACGCGGCCGAGCGCCTCATGCTCGAGCGCGGGTACATCGCGGCATCCATCGCGGCGATCGCCGCGGAGGCCGGCGTCGCGGTGCAGACCATCTACAATTCCGTGGGCCTCAAGGCCGACGTGCTTGCGGCGGTACTCGAGCGTGGTGCCACGGAGCCGTCGGGCAGTGGGGAGTCCGCGCTCCAGGATCCGGTTGCGTCACCCCGGGAGGCGAGCGGACCGCGCTCGGCGACCGACATCATCCGCCTCCTCGTCGACTGGTGCGTCGAGACGAACGTGCGCACCGCCGCCCTGCGGACGGTCGTCGCGCAGGCCGCGGGGGTCGATGCCGACGTGGCGCGTCTCGAGCTGCGCCAGTCCGCACGGTTGCTGCACAACTTCAGCGAGACGGCAACGGCGTTGCGCGACCGCCATGCGTTGCGCAGCGGCCTCAGCGACCACGAGGCGGCCGCGGCGATCTGGGCGCTCGCCCACCCGCAGGTCTACCGCTCCCTCGTGCTCGATCTGGACTGGTCCCTCGGGGCCTACCGGGAGTGGCTCGGGAACACGCTCCGGGCCACACTTTTCTGAGCGTCCCTCCCCGTCGCCGCGCGAGAATATACTAGATAGCTGGCCCGGTCGGGCCGAACCCCTCCCACGAACCTTCCGAACGGACTATTGCTGTGCTCAGTGTGCAAAACCTCGAAATCAGAGTCGGGGCGCGCGTGCTCATGGAAGACGTCAGTTTCCGCGTCTCCGCCGGCGACAAGATCGGCCTCGTCGGCCGCAACGGTGCGGGAAAGACGACCCTCACGAAGACGCTCGCGGGCGAGACGATGCCGGCCCACGGCCAGATCGACCGCTCCGGCCAGATCGGCTACCTTCCGCAGGACCCGCGCTCCGGTGAACCGACCATGCTCGCGCGCACCCGTATCCTCGACGCCCGCGGCCTCGGCACGATCTCCCTCGGCCTCTACCAGGCCGGCCTCGACATGGGCAGCGACGACCCCAAGGTCGCCGCGAAGGCCATGAAGGTCTACGGCAACCTCACCGACCAGTTCAACGCCCTCGGCGGCTACGCAGCGGAGGCGGAGGCGGCCTCGATCGCGAGCAACCTGAACCTTCCGGACCGGATCCTCGACCAGGAGCTGCAGACCCTCTCCGGCGGCCAGCGCCGCCGCATCGAGCTCGCCCGCATCCTGTTCTCCGCCGCGGAGACGATGATCCTCGACGAACCGACCAACCACCTCGATGCCGATTCCGTCGTCTGGCTGCGCGAGTTCGTCAAGAACTACCGCGGCGGCGTCATCATCATCTCCCACGACATCGAACTCGTCGGCGAGACCGTCAACCGGGTGTTCTATCTCGATGCCAACCGCATGGTCATCGACATCTACAACATGAACTGGAAGAACTACCAGCGCCAGCGCCTCGCAGACGCCGACCGTCGTAAGAAGGAACGCGCCAACGCCGAGAAGAAGGCGTCCACCCTGCAGCTGCAGGCCGCAAAGTTCGGCGCCAAGGCGAGCAAGGCGGCAGCGGCCCACCAGATGGTCGCCCGGGCTGAGAAGCTGCTCTCCGGACTCGACGCCGTGCGCGCCGTCGACCGCGTGGCCAAGCTGCGCTTCCCCGTGCCGGCCCCGTGCGGCCGCACCCCGCTGATGGCGAACGACCTCTCGAAGAGCTACGGTTCCCTCGAGATCTTCGCAGCTGTCGACCTCGCGATCGACCGCGGGTCCAAGGTCGTCATCCTCGGCCTCAACGGTGCGGGCAAGACCACGCTTCTGCGGATGCTCGCGGGCGTCGACAAGCCGGACACCGGCACGATCGTCCCCGGCCACGGTCTCCGCATCGGGTACTACGCGCAGGAACACGAGACCATCGACGTCAAGCGCAGCGTTCTGCAGAACATGGTGTCCTCGTCGCCGAACATCACCGAAATGGAAGCCCGCCGGGTCCTCGGCTCGTTCCTGTTCACCGGTGACGATTCCGACAAGCCGGCCGGGGTTCTTTCCGGTGGAGAGAAGACTAGGCTTGCCCTCGCGATGATCGTGGTCTCCGGCGCCAACGTGTTACTCCTCGACGAACCGACGAACAACCTCGACCCCGCGAGCCGTGACGAGATCCTCGACGCGCTCGCGCACTACGAGGGTGCCGTCGTTCTGGTCAGCCACGACGAGGGCGCCGTCGAGGCGCTCAACCCGGAACGCGTGCTGATTATGCCGGAGGGCACAGAGGACCACTGGAACAAGGACTACCTCGACCTGATCATGCTCGCCTAGCTTCCGCTATCGGTCGGTGCGTACTGTCTGTCAGTGCGTGCTGTCGATGAGGTCGTCTTCGACCTCTGCGTCCGTACGCGGCTTGGCGGCCGCACGGCGGGCGCGTTCCTCTGCGCGCGTGCGCTCTTCGGGGTCGTCCGCGTTGAGAGAGCGGAATTCCTGCCGCACCGCCCAGCCGAGCCCGATGAAGCCGAGCAGGGCGAACAGCATCCACTGGAACGCGTACGACAGGTGCGAGCCTTCGTCCGCGACCGGCCTGGTCACGCCGGCCGGCCGGGTGGCCGGCGCGGGATCCTCGGAGGCCATCAGGCCGTATGCCGCGGTGTACGTGGGTGCGCCGACCCGGTCGGCGACGTCGGCGAGGTGGATCGTGGCGATCTGGTTCCCGCTCGCCGTGCGCCCGGGAAGGGTCGGTTCTCCGGCCTTGAGCCTGGCGATGACCGTGACTTCACCCGTCGGCGCTGCGGGAACCGGGCCGGGGGCCTCCGCCGTCTCGCCGGTGGGGACCCAGCCACGATCGACGACGAAGACCGTGCCGTCAGCGAGGAGCAGCGGCGTGAGCACCTCGAAGCCCGGGTGCACGTTCAGCGGGCGATTCCGCACGATCAGCTCATCGGCGACGAGGTACGTTCCCGTCATCGTCACCGGCAGCCACTTCTGTGACTCGTTGAAGGAATCGAGAGTGGGAAGTGCTTCGGTCAGGCTCACCGGGATGTGGTCGTAGTTCGCGTCGACCTTGTTGATCTCGACGAGGGCCTCGTTGCGCCTGGCGAACTGCCACATACCGAGGCCGGCGCAGGCGGCGCCGAAGATGATGGTGAGCACGAGGTATCCGGCCCACCTGCGGGTGAAGGCGAACTTCCAGCCGGTCACGACGGGTCCGTCCCTGCGGCCGGGCGGCCCGGTATTGTGTCCGGTGCAGCTTCGAGCGCGAAGACGGCCACCGGAAAGTCCCTGGCACCCAGGAATTCCCGCAGATACTCGACATGCTCCGGGCAGGCGAGCCAGGTCTTGACCCGGTCAGCGGTATGGATACGCGGGTTGCGCCAGTCGATGCGCCACTGCGCGTCCTCCCGGCAGCCGGCCCTCGAACAACGCGGTACGTCGAGGTCGTCGTCGAAACCGATCATTCGTCCGTACCCGGGCCGCGGGACGGGTCGTGAGTCGGCGCCGGCCGGTCGGAGGCTTGCCCGGGTGGCGACTGGGCGGCCGACGAGGATTCAGGACTGGTCGAGGACTGACCGCGGTAGAGCTGAACGGCTCCCGGGCGGACGACGGCGGTTCCCGCGCCGTTTCCGTGGACGTTTGCGACGATGACCGCGAAATAGGGGAGCAGGATCGCTCCGGCGGCGCAGACCAGGAGCCACCAGCCGTGCACGAAGAGCATCAGGACGATGCACACCATCCGGATGCCCATGGTCACCGAGTATTTGATCATCCGGGCGCGTCGCTCGGCCTCCGGAGACGGAGGCAGGGACGTGATCGACTGCTGTTTCATACTCTCATCGCTTCGGTCAACCGGTGGAGGTTTTGCCTGATAAGCCTACGTCTCGCCCGGTCTGTGGGATGACACCGTAAACTGGAATATACGTGCGTACGGCTGGTCGTTCGCTGGGAATAGATTGGAACCGTATGCCCTCCGTCAGGACCGTTCTCGTGACCGGGGGCAACCGTGGGATCGGCTTTGCCATCGCCGAAGAATTCGTGCGCCAGGGCCATCGCGTCGCGGTCACGGCCCGCTCCGGGTCCGGCCCAGAGGGCAGCCTCACGGTACGTGCCGACGTCACCGACGCCGCATCGATCGACGCCGCGTTCACCGAGATCGAAGCGTCCCTCGGACCGGTTGAAGTGGTCGTGGCCAACGCCGGCATCACCAAAGACACCCTTCTGATGCGGATGACGGAAGACGACTTCACCTCCGTCATCGACACGAACCTGAGCGGTGCCTTCCGCGTCGTCAAGCGCGCATCCAAGGGCATGCTCAAGGCCAGGTTCGGCCGGATCGTGCTCATCTCGAGCGTGGTCGGCCTCTACGGTTCCGCCGGGCAGGTCAACTACTCCGCCTCCAAGAGCGGGCTCGTCGGGCTCGCCCGCTCGGTCACCCGCGAGCTCGGCGCCCGCGGCATCACTGCGAACGTCGTCGCACCCGGCTTCATCGAGACCGAGATGACCGCGGAGCTTTCCGAGGCCGTCCAGGCCGAATACAAGAAGAACATCCCGGCAGGACGCTTCGCTTCCCCCGCCGAGGTCGCCAAGGTCGTCACGTGGCTCGCGGGCGACGACGCCGGTTACATCTCCGGCGCCGTGATCCCGGTCGACGGCGGACTCGGAATGGGTCACTGACCTCCGCCATGAGACCGACAATGACGGCGACAATGCGGGCGGTTGTCGTCGACGGGCCTGGTGACCCCGGTGTTCTGCGCGTCCGTGACGTGCCGATGCCGACGCCGCGACCCGGATGGGTGCTGATCCGGGTTGAGGCCTTCGGGCTCAACCGGTCCGAACTCCACTTCCGTTCCGGTGTCGCGTCGACCGGCTCGTTTCCGCGCATTCCTGGGATCGAAGCGGTCGGAACGATAGCGGATGCCCCGGGTGGGGAGTATCCCGTCGGCGCCCAGGTGGCCGCGATGATGGGCGGCATGGGCCGCTCCTTCGACGGCGGTTACGCCGAATACGTGTCGGTGCCGGCCGCGATCGTCGTGCCCTTCACCAGCGGACTCGGCTGGGACGTGCTCGGTGCCGTGCCCGAGATGCTGCAGACCGCGGCGGGGTCGCTGCGTGTCGGGCTGCAGGCCGCCGACGGCCAGAGCCTGCTCATCCGCGGCGGAACGTCCTCTGTCGGCCTCGCGCTGGCCACCCTCGGCGCGCTGCGCGGGATGCGGGTGCTTTCGACCACGCGGAATCCCTCGAGCGTCGGCCTGCTCGAGGCTGCAGGCGCCGACCACGTCATCATCGACGATGGCGAGGTCGCGCGCCGGGTGCGGGAGATCGTGCCTGGCGGTGTCGACGGAGCCGTCGAGCTCGTCGGCGTCAACGTCCTGCGCGACACCCTCCGAGCGGTGCGAGCCGGAGGCACCGTCTGCTTCACCGGGATGCTCTCCGACACCTGGACGATCGACGAGTTCTACCCGATGGACTGGCTTCCCAACGGAGTGCGCCTCACCGCGTATTCCGGAGAGGCCGCAGACCTGACATCAGCGGAGTTGCAGGCCTTCCTCGACGCCGTCGCAGCCGGTCACGCGCGCGTCCCGCTCGGCCGTGTCTACAGGCTCGATGAGATCGTGCAGGCCCACCGCGACATGGAGGCCGGTACCGCCGGCGGAAAACTCGTCGTCCTTCCGCGCTGAACTCCCCGACTGAGGTCGGACGGATCGTCACACCGCTGGCGAACGGCGCCGGTCACATGCACAGCGTCCGTCAGGGGTCGGTACCCTCGTTTCCAGGTGTGAAACTCAAGATGAGAAGCCTAAAATTATGTGAGTAAGTCTCGCATTCGTGTTCGATTCGGGGTAGAATCGGGGTATGGCAGGAGCTTGGGATCCCCAGTCACACACCCCGCAGGCACCCGGTTCCGGGGTCGCGGGAGATCAGCCCATCGCAGGCGTCAAGTCGGCCCATCCGGTTGCGGTTGTCGAGGGTTTCGAGGGCGCGGAGGGTCTGGCCGGGTCGGTGTCGTCGGTGCATGCGGATGCTGTCGCCCGTCTCGTGGAGGCCCAGGCGGTTCTCGCCGAGGCCCTGGCCGCGATCCCGGTCGGGCTGCTCAGCGACACAGAAGCGGTCACGGCGCTGAGCACCGTGGAGGCGATCGGGCGGACAGTGGACGCGGCCAGGGTGAGCACGGCGACGGATGTGGACCGGCGGGCCCGGGTCCTCGGCCGGGAGGGCCTGGCCTGGCGGATGGGCTGCACGGGCCCGTGGGATGTCCTCACCCGGGTGACGCGGGTGTCGGCCCGGGAGGTGAAGCGGCGCACGAAGCTCGGCGACGCGGTGTTGCCGCGGCCGTGCGGCGGGAGCAGCTGGTTGCCGCCCTTGTTCCCGACCGTTGGAGCCGCCCTGGCAGCGGGGGAGATCGGGGTGGAGACGGCGGAGTTGATCGTGGCCGGGTTGCAGGTGATCAGTCACCGGGTGGCGCCGGATGACCTGCTCACGGCGGAGCGGGCCCTGGTCGCCACGGCGGCGGGCCTGATCACCCCGGAGACGGAGGACCT
>NZ_JASJVF010000183.1:0-6717 GCF_035019805.1 Cryobacterium sp. 10I1 | reverse complement strand
CGCCAGGCACGCGTGGCGCGAAGCGGCGCAACTGGCGCGCGGACCGACGCGGCTGGCGCGAAGCGGCGCAACTGGCGCGCGATCTCGGCAGCGCAGCGGATGTCGGGCTCAGGCGGGCGCGACCGGCTGCCGGAGGACGGTCTTGAGCTTGTCCGGGGCGCTTCGCCGCGGGTCGCCGAGGTAGACCTCGTGGTGCAGCCCGTTCGGGCGCAGACCATGCTGGGCCAGGAACTCCCCGTGCAGCCGCGCGAGTGCCGGCCCCTCGTCTTCGTAGGGTCCGACGTGCAGCAGCTGAGCGCAGAGGCCCTCGTCGAGGGACTCGATGCGCACGCTCGCGAGGGCCGGAAGCTTCTTCTTCGCCCTGGTCGCCGTCACGGCCTCGTCGATTGCGGCATCCGTCACCCACTCGGGCTGGCTGATCAGCATCGTCCAGCTCCAGGAGGCCTTGTCGCCGGCCGCGAACGCGGCATAGCCGGCCGGGTCATCGGCGTACCAGAGTCCTTCGAGCGGGGCGACGACGAGGTCACGCCCGAGGCCGCGCTTGGCCGCGAACTTGATCGCGTACGCAACGGCATAAAGCGCCTCGACGGCCTCGGTGTATGCGGGCGCGACGTTCGGGTCGCCGCGTCCGTCGACCGCGATGAACCGTTGCACGGGAACCTCGATCAGCTCCCAGTCGCGGTTCGTCGGCGCATACAGGGGCTTGTCCTCCCGCTTCACGTCGTACGGTCCCGTCACCCGCGGTGCGGTGTTCCGCGGCGCACGCAACTGACCGGTGCGCCGGTCGGTCGTGAACGGTACCTCGTCACTCATCGGGCTGTGCCGACTCCTCCAGCACCGAATCTTCGAGCACCGAGAGGATGTTGCCGGCCGGGTCAGTGAACCAGGCAATCGTCGGTCCGTACCCGCGCATGATGCCCTTCTCGTCCTGGGGCGAGCCCTCGTACCGTTCGAAGACCACCCCGCGGGCCATGAGCGTGTCGACGGCGGCGTCGATGTTGCCGACAGCAAGGTTGAGCATCGTGTACGTCGCCGGCGCGTGGTCGGCCTTCGGATAGACGATCACGTGCGCCCCGCCGGGCAACTCGATGCGCAGCAGTCCCATCCCGCCGTCGGTCACCTCGAGTCCGAGCGTGCCGCCGTAGAAGGCGCGGGCGGCCTCGATGTCGGGGACAGCGAAACCGCTGAACACGTCGAGGATGCCGATGCCCCGGTCGGTTGTCGCCGTTCCGGTCTCTGAGTCAGTCATGTCGAACTCCCTTGCTCGAACGGATGGAACAGGTTAGTCGGTGGAACAGGTGAGTCGCTGGATCACGCCGGTCGTGTCACGTTACCGCGAACTGATCGACGCGAACTTGCGGATGCAGAGCGGCACGAACACGACGAGCATGACGGTGATGCCGATCAGCACCGTCTGGATCGGGTGCTGCATGGTCCAGATGTCGGGCACGGGCGCGGTGCCCTCGTTGCCGAAGAGCTGCCGTGCCGCCTGCACGAGCGAGGAGACCGGGTTCCACTCCGCGAAGATCCGCAGCGGGGTCGGCAGGGTGTCGCTCGGCACGAAGGCGTTCGAGACGAAGGTGAGCGGGAACAGGATGAGGAACGAGGCGTTATTGATCACCTCGGGGCTCTTCACGCTCATTCCGAGCAGCGCCATCAGCCAGCTGAACGCGTAGCTGAACAGGAGCAACAGCCCGACGCCGGCCAGGAACTCGGCCGGCGAGGAGTTCACCCGCCAGCCGACGGCGAGGCCGGTGGCCATCATGATGACCATCGAGATGGTGTTGAGCACGAGGTCGCTGTTCGTGCGGCCGATCAGCACCGCGGACGAGCTCATCGGCAGGCTGCGGAACCGGTCGATGATGCCCTCCTTGAGGTCGAGCGCCATCGCAGAACCGGAGAACGTCGACCCGAACACGACGGTCTGGGCGAAGATGCCCGCCATCAGGAACTGGGTGTAGTCGGTGCCCTGCACCTGAATCGCCCCGCCGTAGACCTGGCTGAAGAGCAACACGAACATGACCGGCTGGATCACGGCGAAGACGAGCATGTCCGGGGAGCGCTTGATCTTGATGAGGTTGCGCTTGGTGACGGTCCAGCCGTCGGAGTACCAGAGCGAGAACGGGTTCCAGCTCGGCAGGGTCGTGGAAATCGCGCTCATCGGGTCTTCACCGCCTCCTTCGAGTCGAGGGCGTCGTCATCCGCTGCGCCATGCGCCTTGTCGGCCTTGTGCCCGGTGAGCTTGAGGAACACGTCGTCGAGCGTCGGACGGCGCATGCCGGCGTCGTGCAGCTCGATGCCGGCGTCCCCGAGTGCCGCGAGCACGAGCTGCAGCGCGCGCGGGCCGTCGGTCACCGCGACCTCGAGGCCGCGGCCGTCGCTCGTGACGCTCGGTTCGCCGTCGCCGAAGCGGGCGAGGATGCCGCGAGCCGCCTCGCTCGCGCCGGCGCCGGCGTCGACGAGCGCGACTTCGAGGCGGTGGCCGCCGATCTGCGCCTTGAGCTGATCGGAGGTGCCCTCGGCGATGACCCGGCCGTCGTCGACCACGACGATGTCGTCGGCGAGCTGGTCGGCCTCCTCGAGGTACTGGGTCGTGAGCAGCACGGTCGTGCCGTCGGCGACGAGCCGCTTGATCACGTTCCAGAGCGCGATGCGACTACGCGGGTCGAGCCCGGTGGTCGGCTCGTCGAGGAAGAGCACCTTGGGGTTGATCACGAGCGCGCCCGCGAGGTCGATCCGCCGGCGCATGCCGCCGGAGAACCCCTTGACCGGTCGGTTGCCTGCCGCGGTGAGCTCGAAGAGATCGATGAGTTCCTGGGCGCGACGCCGGGACTCGCTCGCACCGAGGTGGTAGAGCCGGCCGACCATCTCGAGGTTCTCGAAGCCGGTCAGGTTCTCGTCGACGGCCGAGTACTGGCCGGACACCCCGATGATCCGGCGCACGGCCTTCGGGTCGGCGACGACGTCGATGCCGTCGACGAACGCTGTTCCGGAGTCCGGCCGGATCAGCGTCGTGAGCATCTTCACGACGGTGGTCTTGCCTGCGCCGTTCGGACCGAGCAGGGCCTTGACGCTGCCCCGCGGCACCGAGAGGTCGAGCCCGGCGAGCGCATGCACCGGCCCGCTCTTGGAGCGGTAGGTCTTGGTCAGGCCCGTGGCCTCGATGATCGTCATCGTGTTCATCCCCGCGGTATTGTGGACGTTGTACACATTGTGGATCCAGCGTAACGAGGCGGCCTCACTTTGACAACCACGAACACCGATTCAGCCACCGAAGGCCATGGTCGCACGACCTACCGACACGGCGACCTGAGGCGTGCCCTGATCGACGCCGGCCTCGAGCTCGCCCGGTCCGGCGGCCCGTCCGCCGTCGTGCTCCGCGAGGCGACTCGCCGTGCCGGGGTCACCCCGAACGCCGCCTACCGTCACTTCGCCGACCGGAGTGCGCTCCTCGAGGCGGTCTGCTCGGAGTGCCAGTCCGGCGTCGCCCGCGCGATCGAGGACGGGCAGGCGGCGCTCCCAGCCCCGCCCGCGGCATCCGCCGCGCCCGCAATCGCCCAGGCGGATGCCGCTCCGGCGCCGGCCCCGGCCCTCACCGCGGCGACGGCCCGGCTCCGGTTCCGCGCCGTCGGCACCGGTTACCTGCGTTTCGCCCTGGCCGAACCGGGGCTTTTCCGCACCGCGTTCACAGCCTCGTCCGACCTCGAGAGCGCGACGAGCGCTGCACGGGCCGGTGCGCGCGGGCTGACCCCGTTCCAACTGCTCGGCGAGGCGCTCGACGACCTCGTGACCACCGGGGTTCTCCCCGCCGAGCGCCGACCGGGCGCCGAGTTCCTGGCCTGGTCTGCGGTGCACGGCCTCGCCTCGCTCCTGCTCGACGGCCCGCTCCGCGCCCTGCCCGCCGCCGCGACAGAGGCGCTCATCGGCCGCGTCGTCACCATGGTCGAGCAGGGCCTGTAGCCGCGAGCGCGCTACTCGTAGCGGAGGGACCCGATCGGGTCCTGCCGCGCGGCGCGCCAGGCCGGCAGGGTGCCGGCGAGGAACGCGATGCCCATCACGATCAGGATGATCGTGATGATCGACGCCGGAGTGAACGAGATCAGCTGGAGGCCGGGCAGGTCGGCGAACAGCCTGGTTGAGAGCGCGCGGCTCACGACGGTGCCCACGATCATGGCGATGCCGGCGCCGATCGCGCTGCCGAGGAAGCCGATGAACGCGGCCTCGATGCTGAACAGGCCGAAGATCCGGCCGGCGCCCATACCCATCGCCTTCATCAGGCCGATCTCGCGGGTGCGCTCCTGCACGCTCATCAGGAGCGTGTTGACGATGCCGAAGCTCGCGGCGAGCAGGGCGATCACGGCGAACGCGTTGAGCACGAGCACGATCGCATCGATCACCGACTTGAAGGTGCCGATCTGGTCGGCGACCGTCTTGGCGGTGAAACCGGCGTCGGTGAAGCGGGCCTGGAGCGCGGTGACCTCGCTCGCCGAGGCGTTCGCGTCGAAGTGCACGACGGCCTGGGCGTAGCTGTCCTTCGCGGTCGCGCTGCGTCCGACACTCTGCGCTTCGTAGAGCGCGGTCGTGAGCGCCGCATTGGCGGTCGCGTTCCCTGTCGCTCCGAGTCCCGCTTCCGAGACCCCGACGACGGTCGCATCGATGACGCTCGACGTTCCCGCGGCAGACGTGATGCCGATCTGCACGGTGGTGCCGATCGCATCCGCGTCGCTCGCGAACCCGAGCGGTGCGACGAACGACACCGGCAGCGCGATCTGCAGCTCTGACGATGCCGGGTCGAGCTGGGCGCCCGCGGACAGCTGCAGGGTCGTCCCGGTGACGAAGCTGCCGAGCCCGAGCCGGTATTTCTTGCTGCTGCCCGTCGTCACGTAGTCCGGGGTGGCCGAGAGGCTCGGCTCGACGGAGGTGACCCCGTCGATGGCGGCGATCGTGGTGAGGTCCGTGGACGTGATCGCGGCGACCGTCGTGCTGCCCGGTCCCGCCGCGGCGCGGCTGGTGATCTGGTCTGCCGAGTATTCCTGCGGGCCGGTCGCTGTCGCATCCGCCGACACCTTCGTCACCGTGAGCACGTCGTTCGCGCCGATGGATGCGACGGTGTCGGTGATGTAGGCGTTGATCCCTGTGCCGAGGCCGTTTGTGATGGTGAGCGTGAACGCGCCGATGAAGATCGCGAGCACGGTGAGGGTGGTGCGGAGGCGGCTGCGGAAGCTGTTGCCGATGGCCGAGCCGACGACGTCGATGGCCCTCATGCTGCGACCCGGGCTTCCTCGGCGACGACGAGGCCGTCGCGAATGTAGATCCGTCGGTCGCAGCGGGCGGCGAGGTCCTCGTCGTGGGTCACGATGATCAGCGTGATGCCCTGGTCGCGGTTGAGCCCGAAAAGGATGTCCTCGACGATCGTGCCGGTGGCACTGTCGAGGTTGCCGGTGGGTTCGTCGGCGAAGATGATCCGCGGATCGTTGACCAGGGCGCGTGCGATCACCGCTCGCTGCTTCTGGCCGCCGGAGAGTGCGTTGGCCTTGCTCCTCGCCTTGTCGTCGAGCTCGAGGCGTTCGAGCGCCGCGTGGCCGCGCAGCTTGCGACCTCGGGAACCGACCCCGGCGATCTTGAGCGGCAACACGACGTTCTCGAGCACGGACGCCCCCGGCGTGAGGAAGAACTGCTGGAAGACGAACCCGAAGGTCTTGTTGCGCGTCTCGTTGAGGCGCTTGCCCCTCAGGGTCGAGGTGTCGCTGCCGCCGAGCTGCACGGTGCCGGTGCTCGGCTTGTCGAGCAGGGCGAGCAAGTGCATCAGGGTGGACTTGCCCGAGCCGCTCTTCCCGACGATGGCGACCGATTCGCCGGCGAAGATCTCCAGGGTGACCCCCTTCAACGCGTCGAATCGGTTCTGGCCGCGACCATACGACTTCTTCAGGTCGTAGGCGGCGAGGATGGGGTGGGACATCGTGTTTTCCTCCGTGTGCTGTGGCGCTCTGGGTGCGCCGGGCCGGGCGTGGCGGATGCCGCGAGTCGGCACTGTCCCAGCGTCGCGGCATCCGTCGCGCGGGGCATCCTCCTGCGGCAGCAACCTGCCGTACCGCGGGCGCGGTACGACCCCTCCTCCCACGGGAGGATGCCGCAGCCCGGTGCAGGGGGCATCCTTGAAAGATGACCTCGATGTACAGCCATGCGCACGTGCCGCGCTGGGCCGCCGACGTGCTGGTCAGCCTCGCCGTTCTGGGAAGCGCGTTCGTGCCGGCCGGCCAGTACGCCAGAGTCGCGTCGAGCCCCACCGGCGTGCTGATCGCCCTCGCAGCGGTCATCGTGCTGCTGCCGCGCCGCCGCTGGCCGCTGCCGGCACTCGCGGCGTGCGTCGCCCTGTTCGTGCTCGCCGGCGCCCTCGGCGTGCTCAATCCGGCGTTCTCCCTCGCGACGGCGATCGCGGTCTGGAACGTCGCCATCCGCACCGACCGGCGCACGACGCTCATCGCCACGGCGATCGCCGCGGCCACGCTCGTCGGCACGAGCCTCGCCGTCACAACGGCCGAACTGCTCGACGCCCGCGTGGTGCAGTATGCGGCGGTCATCGCCTTCGCCGGTGCTGCGGGGGACGCGATGCGGTCGCGCCGCGCATACATCATGGCGATCACCGAACGCGCCAGGAAGCGCATGGCGGAGGAGTCGCCCTCCCCCGCCTCGCCCGCTACTCCCGCGAGCAGGGCG
>NZ_JASJVF010000182.1:0-6720 GCF_035019805.1 Cryobacterium sp. 10I1 | reverse complement strand
GATCACGCCGGCGTGCGACTCTGCCGACTTCGACATCTTCGACAGCGGGTTCTGCAGGTCGTAGATCTTGGCGGTCTCCTTCTGGATGGAGGCCTCCGGCACCACGAACGTGTCGCCGAATCGCGCGTTGAACCGCGCCGCGATGTCGCGGGTCAGCTCGACGTGCTGGCGCTGGTCCTCGCCGACGGGAACGACGACCGTGTCGTAGAGCAGGATGTCCGCGGCCATCAGGATCGGGTACGCGAACAGTCCGACCGTGGTGCCGTCGGAACCCTGCTTGGCAGACTTGTCCTTGAACTGGGTCATCCGGCTGGCCTCGCCGAAACCGGTGATGGTGTTCAGCACCCAGGCGAGCTGCGCGTGCGCGGCAACGTGCGACTGCACGTAGAGCGTCGAGGCGTCGGGGTCGATCCCGCTCGCGATGTACTGCGCCGCGGTGCGGCGGGTGTTCTCCCGCAGCTTGGCCGGGTCCTGCGCGACGGTGATCGCGTGCAGGTCGACGATCGAGAAGAACGCGTCATGCGTCTCCTGCAGCGACTTCCAGTTCAGCAGGGCGCCGATGTAGTTGCCGATCTGCAGCGATTCGGCCGACGGCTGCATGCCGGAGTAGAGACGGGGCTTGTCCATGATTCAGATCTTTCGTAGCGTGTGGCCGCGGGCCGGAGCCGGAGGCGTGAAATGGGTCAGAGCGCGTAGTCGACGACGACGGGGGAGTGGTCCGACCAGCGCCGGTCGTAGGCATCCGCGCGGTCGACCGTGTAGTCGACGACGGATGCCGCCAGGAGCGGGGTCGCGAGCTGGTAGTCCAGTCGCCAACCGGTATCCGTGTCGAAGGCCTTGCCGCGCTGCGACCACCACGTGTACGGCCCCTCCACCTCACCGGCCCACTTGCGGCCGACGTCGACCCAGCCGAGACCGGCGCCGGCGTTGTAGCCGGCTTCGTCCTCCGCGCCGAGGATGCGGTCGAAGTACGCCCGCTCCTCCGGCAGGAACCCGGCGTGCTTGCGGTTGCCGCGCCAGTTCTTAATGTCGAGGGTGCGGTGCCCGACGTTGAGGTCGCCGAGCACGACCGCGCGTTCACTGTGCGCCGCGAGCTCGGGCAGCCGAGCGAGCATCGCATCGAGGAACTTGTACTTCTCGACCTGCTTCGGGGTGTCGGTCTCGCCGGAGTGCACGTAGGTGCTCACGACGGTCACGATCGTGCCGTTCACCTCGTAGTCGGCCTCGAGCCAGCGCCCGGCGCTGTCGAAGTCCTCCGCGCCGAGTTCGACCCGGTGAATGGATGCCGTCGACCGGCTCGCGAGGGCGACCCCGGCCCGTCCCTTGGCCGTCGCGGCATCGTGGAGAATGCTCCACTCCGGCCCGAGCAGGCCTTCGAGGTCCTCGGTCGAAGCGCGGACCTCCTGGATGGCGAGGATGTCGACGTCCCGTCCGGCCAGCCAGTCGCCCATCCCCTTACGGTAAGCAGCGCGCACCCCGTTGACGTTGATCGAGGCGATGCGAAGCGGCTGGGCAGACGGCGTTGAAGCTGCAGGCGTAGACGGCATGAACCAAGTCTAGGTCGGCGGGGCGAAGGGGGCTGCGCGCTTCTCGGCGGCGCGCAGCCGGCGAGCGGATGCCCAGCGCCGGCCCCAGGAGGACGCCTCGTGGGCCGCCCTGGCATCCCGCAGCTCCGCGAGCGCGGCGATCCGCCGCGCCTCGAGCTCGCGGGCTTCCGCCGCCGCCGCGGCCTCGTCCGGGTTCACCGGCTGCGGCGGGATGCCCGCGTCCTGCATCCCGACCGAGATCCAGGAGGCGGTGAGGAGGATCACCGTGTTCATGAAGTTGAACCAGATCAGCAGCCCGATCACGACGGCGAAGGTCGCGAGCAAGGGGTTCTTGCCCGCCCCACCGAGGAGGGCGCCGCCGAGCACCTTGAGCCCGCCGAGCGCGACCCCGCCGAGCAGGGAGCCGGACACGAGCTTCCGGAACGGGATGTGCACCCGGCTCAGCACCCGGAACAGCACGGCGAGTGTGACGGTGTCGATGAGGAGCACGACGAGCAGCCCGATCGTGCGCGCCCCCACGATGAACCCGAGCGAGTCCCGCGAGACGCCGAGGAAGCCGAGGATGCCGCCGAGGGCCTCCGTGCTCGCGAGGGAGATCAGCGCGGAGACGATGAGCGCGAGCCCGAAGCCCGCACCGAGGCCGAGCTCCCTGAGCTTGACGAGCAGGAAGAAGGTGCCGTCGCGCGGCATCCCGAAGATGCTGCGCACGGCCTGCGCGGTCGTCGAGAGCCAGCCGAGGGTCGTGCCGATCAGGCCGACGAGGGCGATCGCACCGGTCCAGGTCAGCGCCCCCGGGCTCGCGAGCTGGGTCGGGTCGATCACTCCACCCTTGCCGATCAACCCGGGGATGGACTGGTTGATCAGGGAGTACAGCTGGTCGAGGAGCGCCGGGTTCGAGGTCAGCCAGAGCCCGGCGATCGAGAAGCCCACCCAGACCGCCGCGAAGATCGCGAAAATAGCCTGGTAGGTCATGCCCCCGGCGAGGATCGCACCGCTGCTTTCCCCGAAGTGCGTGAATGCACGCACGGGCCGCCACTGCATGATGCGCTTGGACAGGGTCGTCAGTCGGTTCACGAATGCGGGCGGCTTCACCGCATAAGCCTAACGATTTCCGCAAACGCCCACGAATACCCCCAGTTCGGGGGCGCAATCACTCGTGAGACTCCCTCACCTCTTGCGCCCGACCGCCCGGATCTGCGACGATCCGAGAGTCCACCCGTCCAGACCGGTCATCCGACACCCGAAGCGGATGTCCCGGCCGGGCCCGATCGCCTCGCTCCGGCGCGGCGCTCCCGGGTCCAGAACGGCTCGTTCGGCACTGTCCGAGCCGGGTCGATCTGGCTCGTGGACTGAGCGACGGTCACTCGACCCGGCCAGCCGCCGGCTCGCGCGACCAGCCGGTGGCGACGAAACCCGAGTCGGCGCCACCGGCTACTCCGGATGAGATTCGTGCGTGTGAGACTCCTGCGCTCAGGCCTTGCCGCGCAGGATCGCCTGCTTGACCTCGGCGATCGCCTGCGTCACCTGGATGCCGCGCGGGCACGCCTCCGAGCAGTTGAAGGTCGTCCGGCAGCGCCAGACGCCCTCCCGGTCGTTCAGGATGTCGAGGCGAACGGCTGCGTTCTCGTCGCGTGAGTCGAAGATGAAGCGGTGCGCGTTCACGATCGCGGCCGGGCCGAAGTACTGCCCGTCCGTCCAGAACACCGGGCAGCTCGAGGTGCACGCCGCGCAGAGGATGCACTTCGTGGTGTCGTCGAAACGCTCGCGCTGGGCGACGGTCTGGATGCGCTCCTTGCCGCCGACGGGCGCGGTGTTGGACACCAGGAACGGCTGAACGGCCCGGAACGATTCGAAGAACGGCTCCATGTCGACGATGAGGTCCTTCTCGAGCGGAAGTCCCTTGATCGCCTCCACGTAGACCGGCTTGGTGATGTCGAGGTCCTTGATCAGCGTCTTGCAGGCCAGGCGGTTGCGGCCGTTGATGCGCATCGCATCAGAGCCGCAGATACCGTGCGCGCAGGAACGCCGGAACGACAGGGAGCCGTCCTGCTCCCACTTGATCTTGTGCAATGCGTCGAGCACCCGGTCGGTCGGGTACATCTGCACGTCGAAGTCTTCCCAGTGCGGCTCGTCGTCGACCTCCGGGTTGAAGCGTCGGATGATGAGCGTGACGGTGAAGGACTGAATCTCCTCGGGCACGACCGGGGCGTCTGCGAATGCGGTGCTCACTCAGTACTTCCTTTCCATCGGCTGGTAGCGCGTGATGGTGACTGGCTTCCAGTCCAGCGCAATGTGGTCTGCGGCATCCGCTGAGAGCGGGTCACCGGTGAGGTACGCCATCGTGTGCACGAGGTAGTTCACGTCGTCGCGCAGGGGGTAGTCGTCGCGCATGTGGCCGCCGCGGCTTTCCTTGCGGTTGCGGGCGGAGTACACGACGACCTCGGCGAGGTCGAGCAGGAAGCCGAGTTCGACGGCCTCGAGCAGGTCGGTGTTGAACCGGCGGCCCTTGTCCTGCACGCCGATGTTCTTGTACCGGTTGCGCAGCGAGTGGATCACCTCGGTGACCTCGGAGAGCGACTCGTCGGTGCGGAAGACCTGCGCCTTCGCATCCATCGTCTCCTGCAGTTCCTTGCGCAGCACGGCGATGCGCTCTGTCCCTGTCGACGAGCGGATGCCCTCGAGCAGTTCGCGCACCGTCCCGGCCGGGTCATCGGGCAGCGGGGTGAACTCCGCGGTCTTCACGTAGGCGACGGCGTTGTTGCCCGCGCGCTTGCCGAAGACGTTGATGTCCAGGAGCGAGTTGGTGCCGAGCCGGTTCGAGCCGTGCACCGAGACGCACGCGCACTCGCCGGCGGCGTAGAGGCCGGGAACGACGGTGGTGTTGTTGCGCAGCACCTCGGCGTTGACGTTGGTCGGGATGCCGCCCATGGCGTAGTGCGCCGTCGGCATCACGGGCACCGGTTCGGTGACCGGGTCGACGCCGAGGTAGGTGCGGGCGAACTCGGTGATGTCCGGCAGTTTGGTCTCGAGCACTTCGGCGCCCAGGTGGGTGCAGTCCAGGTACAGGTAGTCCTTGTTCGGTCCGGCGCCGCGGCCCTCCGCGACCTCCTTGACCATGCAGCGCGCGATGATGTCGCGCGGGGCGAGGTCCTTGATCGTCGGGGCGTACCGCTCCATGAAGCGCTCGCCTGAGGCGTTGCGCAGGATCGCGCCCTCACCACGGGCTCCCTCGGTGAGGAGGATGCCGAGGCCGGCGAGGCCGGTCGGGTGGAACTGGAAGAACTCCATGTCCTCGAGCGGAAGGCCCTGGCGCCAGATGATGCCGACGCCGTCACCGGTGAGGGTGTGCGCGTTCGAGGTGGTCTTGTAGATCTTGCCGAAGCCGCCGGTCGCGAAGATGAAGGCCTTGCCCTGGAAGACGTGCAGTTCGCCGCTCGACAGGTCGAGTGCGACGACGGCGGACGGCTGGTCGACACCGTCGACCGGGGTCATCACGAGGTCGAGCACGTAGTACTCGTTGAAGAAGTTGATGCCGCGCTTGACGCAGTTCTGGTACAGGGTCTGCAGGATCATGTGGCCGGTGCGGTCGGCGGCGTAGCAGGCGCGGCGCACGGGCGCCTTGCCGTGGTCGCTCGTGTGGCCGCCGAAGCGGCGCTGGTCGATCTTGCCCTCCGGGGTGCGGTTGAAGGGCAGGCCCATGTTCTCGAGGTCGATGACCGCGTCGATGGCCTCCTTCGCGAGGATCTCAGCCGCGTCCTGGTCGACGAGGTAGTCGCCGCCCTTGACGGTGTCGAAGGTGTGCCACTCCCAGTTGTCTTCCTCGACATTGGCGAGCGCTGCGGCCATGCCGCCCTGGGCGGCTCCCGTGTGCGAACGGGTCGGGTAGAGCTTGGAGATGACCGCGGTGCTTGCCCCTGGTCCGGCCTCGATGGCTGCGCGCATCCCTGCGCCGCCTGCTCCCACGATCACGATGTCGAACTTGTGGTAGTGCACGCCGTCGATCACGGTGGATTCGGTCGGTGCGGTGTTTGATACATCCGTCATGTGCTGGTGTGAGCTCCTAGATGGCCGGGCAGAACGTGGGAAGAAGGTCGGCGGGCGAACCGGCCGGGCAGGGGTCGAAGGTGAAGACCACGAGCGTGCCGAGCACGATCAGGATCACGACGGCGGCGAGGATGGCCCACTTGAAGATGCCGCGGGTGACCCGCTGGGTCGCGTAGTCGTTCACGATCGTGCGCATGCCGTTGCCGCCGTGGATCAGGGCGAGCCAGAGCATCGCCACGTCCCACCACTGCCAGAACGGGCTCGCGAGCTTGCCGGCGACGAAGCCGAAGTTGAGGGCGTCGACGCCCTTGCCGATCATCAGGTTCACGAAGAGGTGACCGAAGATGAGCACGATGAGCACGACGCCGGAGCCGCGCATGTAGATCCAGCCCCATTTTTCCCAGTTGGTGCCGCGCTTGCCCGTCGGGCGCGCGTATGGGCTCCTGGGGGAGTCGAGTGTGGTTGCCATGGCTGCTCCTCCTAGTGACTGAAGACGTTCATGAGGTGGCGGGGGGCGAAGCCCAGCATCGTGACGACCCAGAGGCCGATGACGACGTAGAACATCACCTTCTGGTACTTCGCGCTCCAGAAGTCGATCAGGATGATCCGGATCCCGTTGAACGCGTGGAACACGATCGCCGCGACGAGCGCCGTCTCGCCGAGACCCATGATCGGCGTCTGGTAAGTCGAGATGACCGCGTTGTACGCCTCGGGGCTCACGCGCACGAGCGCCGTGTCCAGAATGTGGACCAGCAGAAAGAAGAAGATCGCAACACCGGTGATCCGGTGGAGGACCCACGACCACATACCCTCGCGGCCCCGGTACAGGGTTCCTGCGGGGCGGCGTGACGTGGTCTTCTGCTGGGATGTCAATGTCCGTGCCGATTGCTGAGGCATGACCAACCTTCCCTGGCTGAATGAGCGGCCTCGAATAGTGCAGGCCGGCACTGCGCTGGTGCGCGTGCAACCATCCTAAGTGTCTCTAGGCCGAGATATTATCCGCGAGGGCCCTCAGCGCTGCATTGACAGCGGAACCGCCGTCATCACGCGGATGGCGGCACGTTCGTCGATGACTTTGTCGTAGTAACCGACAAGGGTTTCACAGACGTTCTCCCACGAGCGGCCGAGC
>NZ_JASJVF010000181.1:0-6740 GCF_035019805.1 Cryobacterium sp. 10I1 | reverse complement strand
GTCCAGCTCGCGGAGTCCGGAGAATTCAACACCGTCGGTGTCGCCTCCTTCGGCGGCCCGACGGCAGCGCTCTCCATTCCGGCCGGGGTGGAGGCCGTCACCGTCGAGCACACCGACGACATCGTTCCGGCGTTCGGCGGCATGCCGCCAGGGGTCGACGACCGGGTCCTCGTGCGCAGCAGGGCGTTCGCCGCCGGTGAGGCGCCGGCAGGGCAGGCATTGCCTGCGCATTCCCTTACGAGCTACCAGGCCACCGCCCGCCTGATGGACGGGTCGGCGGAGCCGAACCTGCTGCGCTTCCGGGACACCCTGGCCGGGGTCGGCGCAACCGGACCGGCCGAGGTCACCCGGTGGCGCGGCATCCGCGTGACCGGGCCGTGAACCCGGGCGGGCCGTGAACCCGGGCCGTGAACCAGGTGCGGGGGTGGGTTACTGGCGGCCGGTGGCGGGACGCGCGAGCACGCCGAGCAGCCAGCTGATGATGCCGAGAACGAGTGCCCCGAGCACCCCGGTCCAGAAGCCGTCGACATGCAAGCCGAAGCCGAGGCCGTCGGAGATCAGGGCCACGAGCATGAGGAGCAGGCCGTTGACGATGAGCGCGAGGAGGCCGAGGGTCAGAACGTAGAGCGGGAAGGCGATGACACGCACAAAACCGCCGATCACGCCGTTGACGAGACCGAAGATGAGGGCAATGAGGAGATACGTCACGACGATGGCGCCGGTGTCCGGCGCATAGGGTTCGACACTCACTCCCGAGACGAGGAGGGTGGTGAGCCACAGGGCGACGGCATTGAGGATGAGCTTGATCAGGAATCTGGCCATGCGACCACTATGGCACCTGACCGGGCGCTGCGCTTGGGTGGTGCGGCCTGCGGCACGCCCGGTCTCCGCGCGGCTCATGCGGTCGCGCGAATACGCCCCGGCGTAGAATCGCCGAGTGAGCCCCACAGACCAGTCAGCGGTGCGACTGCGCCCCGAAATCATCGCCCTCCCGGCCTACAGGCAGGGAAAGGCGGCAGCCGCGAGTGCCTTCAAGCTCTCGAGCAACGAGAACCCGTTCGGGCCACTGCCCGGTGTGATCGCTGCCGTCGGCGCCGAGACGACGTACAACCGCTATCCGGATGCCTCCGCGTCCGAACTGCGGGAACGCCTCGCCGCACGCTACGGGCTTTCGCCGGACGAGGTGCACGTGGGCAGCGGTTCCGTCGCCCTGCTCTCCCAGCTCATCCTCGCCGCGGCGGGCCCAGGGGACGAAGTCGTCTATTCCTGGCGCTCCTTCGAGGCGTACCCGAGCCTCGTCACCGTCGCAGGCGCGACGAGCGTGCAGGTGCCCAACCGGCCGGATCACGGCCACGACCTCACCGCCATGGCCGCCGCGATCACCGACCGCACCCGCGTGCTCATCGTCTGCAGCCCGAACAACCCGACAGGCACGATCGTGCACGCTGCGGAGTTCGAGGCCTTCATGGCGGTCGTCCCCTCGACGCTGCTCGTCATCCTCGACGAGGCGTACGCCGAGTTCGTGACCGACCCCGACGCCGTCAGGGGCATCTCCCTGCTGGGCCGCTACCCGAACCTCGTCGTGCTCCGCACCTTCTCCAAGGCATACGGCCTCGCCGGGCTCCGGGTCGGCTACGGCCTCGGGCCGGTTGCGATCCTCGACGCTGCCCGTGCGACGGCGATTCCGCTGTCGGTCACGGGGGTCGCCAGTGCTGCCGCGATCGCATCGCTCGATGTCGATGACGAACTCATGGAACGGGTGCGCACCATCGGCATCCGTCGTGACACGATCTGGCGCGCGCTCACCGAGCAGGGCTGGAACACTCCCGCACCCCAGGGCAACTTCATCTGGTTGCCGACGGGCGCGGAAACCGGTGTCGCCGCCGAGGCGCTCGGTGCGGCCGGACTCGTGGTGCGGCCCTTCCCCGAGGGGATCCGGATCTCAATTGGCGAGGAAGAATCTGTGGAAGAACTACTGCGAACCTGCGCGGAACTTGTACAAAATCTACCAATAGGGCATTCGGCCCGGCGGCTAGGTTAGTACGATGGCAGCGCGCGAGAACGACTCACCCCTGGTTCAGGTGCTCTCGACGAGCGGGCTCGTCGAGCCGAGCGAGGCGGCGGCGGAGTTCATGCCCTACCTCGACCGCCTGACCGAAGACGACCTCCGCAGGTTCTACCGTGACATGGTCGTCGTCCGTCGTTTCGACAAGGAGGCGGCGAACCTGCAACGGCAGGGCCAGCTCGCCCTGTGGGTGCCGAGCCACGGCCAGGAGGCCGCCCAGGTCGGCAGCGCGTATGCCACCCGCCCCCAGGACCACGTCTTCCCCTCCTACCGTGAGCACGTCGTCGGCATGATCCGCGGGCTCGACCTCGTCGACATCCTGCGGATGCTGCGCGGCGTCACCCTCGGTGGCTGGACCCCCGAGGATCACGGCAACTTCCATCTCTACACTCTCGTGCTCGCCTCGCAGACCCTGCACGCGACCGGATACGCGATGGGCATGCAGCTCGACGGCACGACCGCGACCGGCAACCCCGAAACCGACGAGGCGGTCATCGTCTACTACGGCGACGGAGCCTCCTCCCAGGGTGACGCGAACGAGGCCCTCGTCTTCGCGGCGAGTTACCAGACCCCGCAGGTCTTCTTCCTGCAGAACAACCACTGGGCGATCTCGGTGCCGGTCACCCGGCAGTCGCGCACCCCGCTCTACCTCCGCGCCGGCGGCTTCGGCATGCCCGGCACCCAGGTCGACGGCAATGACGTGCTCGCGAGCTACGCCGTCACCGCCAAGCACCTCGACGACGCGCGCGCGGGCAAGGGCCCCGCCCTGATCGAGGCGATGACCTACCGGGTCGGTGCGCACACCACCGCAGACGACCCCACCAAGTACCGTGACCCGGAGGAACTCGCCGCCTGGGTCGCGAAAGACCCGATCGTCCGGTTCCGCGCCTACCTGCAGGGCCTCGGCGTCGAGCAGGACTTCCTCGACGCCGTCGACGAGGAGGCCGAGGACCACGCAGCGGATGTCCGCCGCCGCGCCCTCGAGATCCGCTCGCCCGAGCGTTCCGTCATCTTCGACAACGTCTACGCCGAACCCCACCCGCTGATCCAGGAACAGAAGGCCTGGCTCGACCGATACGAAGCATCCTTCGAAGGAGGCGACGCGTGAGCGACACGATCGTGACCGAGACCCCGGTCCGGGAGCCGGCCGCTTCTGCAGTGCCCGCGGCAGCATCCGCCGTTCCAGCCACCTCGGCGAACCTCCCGATGGCCAAGGCCCTGAACGCCGGCCTCCGGCAGGCGATGCTCGACAATCCGAAGGTCCTGATGATGGGCGAGGACATCGGACCGCTCGGCGGCGTGTTCCGCGTCACCGAGGGCCTGCACGCCGAATTCGGCGACAAGCGCGTGCTCGACACCCCGCTCGCAGAGTCCGGCATCGTCGGCACCGCGATCGGCCTCGCCCTCCGCGGCTACCGTCCCGTCTGCGAGATCCAGTTCGACGGCTTCGTCTTCCCCGGCTTCGACCAGATCACCAGCCAGCTCTCCCGGATGCGCAACCGGCACGAGGGCCAGGTCACGATGCCCGTCGTGATCCGGATTCCCTACGGCGGACACATCGGCTCGATCGAGCACCACCAGGAGAGCCCGGAGGCGTACTTCGCGCACACCCCGGGCCTGCGCGTCGTGAGCCCCTCGAACCCGCACGACGCCTACTGGATGATGCAGGAGGCGATCGCCTCCGACGACCCGATCATCTTCTTCGAGCCGAAGAGCCGCTACTGGCCCAAGGGCGAGGTCCGTTTCGGCGCGAGCGGGATTCCCCTGCACGCGAGCCGGGTCGTCCGTGCCGGCTCCGACGTCACCCTCGTCGGCCATGGCGCCATGGTCACTGTCCTGCTGCAGGCCGCCGAACTCGCCGCGGTCGAGGGCATCAGCATCGAGGTCATCGACCTGCGCTCGATCTCCCCGATCGACTACGGCCCCATCCTCACCTCCGTGGAGAAGACCGGCCACCTGGTCGTCGCCCAGGAAGCATACGGCTTCGTGAGCGTCGGCTCGGAAATCGCGGCGACCGTCACGGAGCGCTCGTTCTACCACCTCGAGGCTCCCGTGCTGCGGGTTTCCGGCTTCGACACCCCCTTCCCGCCCGCGGCCGTCGAGACCCACTTCCTGCCGTCCCCCGACCGGGTCCTCGAAGCGGTCGATCGTTCCCTCGCCTACTGACATGCACCACCCCGCACCTAGCATGACCCACAGCAAGGAATCCAGATGAGCGTCCTGAACTTCACCCTTCCCGATGTCGGTGAGGGCCTCACCGAGGCTGAAATCGTCGAGTGGCGGGTCGCCCCCGGCGACACCGTGTCGATCAACCAGGTGCTCGTCGAGATCGAGACGGCCAAGTCGCTCGTCGAACTGCCGTCTCCGTTCGTCGGCGTCGTCGGCGCCATCCTCGTGGAGGTCGGAACGACCGTGGACGTCGGAACGGTGATCATCACCATCGTCCCCGCCGAGGAGCCCGCAGCCGTCAGTCCGGCTCCGGCCGCTGCTCCCGCTGCCGTGACGGCGGATGCCGGAGCAGGACAGGTCCCCGCCGCACACGTCACCGAGCTGGCCGGCGCAGCCCTCGACACCGGGTCGACCATCACCGCTGAGGAGCCGAAGGTGCTCGTCGGTCGGGGAGCCGCTCCGAGCGTGCCGACCCGTCGCCGTCGGGGATCCGACGGTGCCGCGCCGCACGCCTCGATCGCTCCTCCCGCGATCGAAACGCCCCGGCCGGCCGCCGCAGCCCAGGCGCGGGCGCCGCGAGCGGCATCCGCCGGTCCCGTCATCGCCAAGCCCCCGATTCGCAAGCTCGCGAAGGACCTCGGCGTCGATCTCGCCCTCGTCGAGGCGACCGGCCCCGTCGGCGACGTCACCCGCGAGGACGTGCTGCGCGGGGCGACCCAGGCGAGCGTGTTCCGCAACATCCAGACGCCCGAGTGGCCGAGCGACCGTGAGGAGCACATCCCGGTCAAGGGCGTGCGCAAGGCGATCGCGCAGGCCATGGTCGGCAGCGCGTTCACCGCGCCGCACGTCAGCCTGTTCGTCGACGTCGACGCCACGCGCACGATGGAGTTCGTCAAGCGCCTCAAGTCCTCGACCGACTTCGCCGGGGTGCGGGTCTCGCCGATGCTGATCATGGCCAAGGCGATGATCTGGGCCGTGCGCCGCAACCCCACCGTGAACTCGGTCTTCACCGATCAGGAAATCATCATCAAGCACTACGTGAACCTCGGCATCGCCGCGGCCACCCCGCGCGGGCTGATCGTGCCGAACGTCAAGGAAGCCCAGGACATGAGCCTCCTCGAGCTCGCTCGCGCCCTCGAGACGCTCACCCTCACGGCGCGCGACGGCAAGACGACGCCGGCAGACCAGGCCGGGGGCACGATCACGATCACGAACATCGGCGTCTTCGGCATGGACACCGGCACCCCGATCCTCAACTCCGGCGAAGCCGGGATCGTCGCCCTCGGCACGATCAAGCCCAAGCCCTGGGTCGTCGACGGCGAGGTGCGCGTGCGCCAGGTCACGACCATCGGCGCGAGCTTCGACCACCGGGTCGTCGACGGAGACGTGGCGAGCCGCTTCCTGGCGGATGTCGCGAGCATCATCGAGGAACCGGCCCTCCTCCTCGAATAGCGGGTTCAGACTTTGGGAAGGCTTACCTCACCAGCTCTTTAACGCGCTGGTGAGGTAAGGCTTTCCACGCTGGCGGACGTGGATTCCCTGTGGTCTGATGTTCCAATGACCTCCATCGCCCCCGCCAGAATCGCCCCCGTCGCTCCTGCGGTCGAAGCCGCAGCCGACGACCGGAAGCGCACCGAGAGCCACGCCGGCCGCCTGAACTGGCTTCGCGCCGGGGTGCTCGGCGCCAACGACGGTATCGTCTCCGTCGCAGCCCTCGTCGTCGGCGTCGCCGGCGCGAGCGGCTCGACCGCAGTCATTGCCGCGGCCGGCACAGCCGGTCTCGTCGGCGGGGCGATCTCGATGGCCCTCGGTGAATACGTCTCCGTCAGCAGCCAGAGCGACAGCCAGCGCACCCTGATCGCGCGCGAGAAGCACGAACTGAGCATCGACCCGGAGGGCGAGCTCGAGGAACTCGCGAAACTCTACGAAAAGCAGGGCCTCGCGCCCGCGACCGCCCGCCAGGTCGCCACGGAATTCACCGCGATCGACCCTGTGCGCGCCCACCTGCTGGCCGAGCACAGCATCACGGAAGACGACGTCGTCAGCGCCTGGCATGCCGCCTGGGTCTCCGCCGCGGCGTTCACCCTCGGCGCGCTGCTCCCGTTCCTGGCGATCCTGCTCCTGCCCGCGAGCGTGCGCATCCCGATCACCTTCGGCGCCGTGCTCGTCGCCCTCGCCGCCCTCGGCGCGACCGGCGCCCACCTCGGCGGCAGCCCCAAGCTGCGGGCGATCATCCGCGTCGTGCTCGGCGGCGCCGCCGCGCTCGTGGTCACCTTCCTGATCGGGTCCCTGCTCGGCACCTCCGGCGTCGTCTAGCCCGCCAGCCACCAAGCGGTGGCGAGCCCACCTAATGGTTTTGACAATCATTATCAATAGGGATAGCGTCGCTTACGTGACCCCCTCGAAAATCCTCGTACCCGCACTCCTGGCCGCGGCCGTCGAGACCCACTTCCTGCCGTCCCCCGACCGGGTCCTCGAAGCGGTCGATCGTTCCCTCGCCTACTGA
>NZ_JASJVF010000180.1:0-6783 GCF_035019805.1 Cryobacterium sp. 10I1 | reverse complement strand
GGGGTGTGTGACTGGGGATCGGAAGCTCCTGCCATACCCCGATTCTACCCCGAATCGAACACGAATACGAGACTTACGCACATAATTTTAGGATTCTCATCTTGAGTTTCACACCTGAAGACGGTTGATTCTCCTGCCCATGGTTCCGAATTCAGGAGATCCGCCCGGGCGGGTAACTCGGGTCCGCGGACAAGTGCAGCCGATCCCACCCGGCCGCACGGAACTCCTGAGTTCGGGACGCTCACCGACGTGCGGAACATCGCGCAGCAGAGGTCCGAGATCCTGTCGGCCGGCTGCGGGAGGGCGCGGAATCGAGTCAGTGAGCGACTCAGCGGAAGCGGGTCTCCTTGACGAGGCTGCCGTCCCTGGCCCAGGTGCGCCAGACGCCGATCTGGCGGCCGCGGTCGAATTCTCCCGTACGCATCAGCGTGCCGTCTGTGCGGAACCACTCCCACTCGCCGTGGAGTTCGCCATCGAGGGTGCTCCCGCTCGCCTTGGTCTCACCAGTGGCATAGTGGTCGACCCGCGACGTGGGCGACGACGCGTGCAGACCGCCTGGTGCAGCGGACGACGGGATCGGCTCTGGATTCACGCCCCCAGTCTGCCAGCCGACGGCTCACGCCGACAGTGGCGGAGTGACCTCAACGCCGCCGACCAGTCGGCGACGTGCGGACGGATACGGACTTCCCGGCTGTTCTAGACGTCTCCGGCCTGACAGCCCTTTCTGCCAGGCGGACGTGCCCTACCATCGAGGTCATGGCACTCATCCACCGGGCCCAGCTTCGGCCGTCCAAGCTTGAACTCGTCGAACCCTGGCTGCGGATGCAGTCCTGGTTCGCCGGCGATCCCTCCGCCCCCCTGACGGCCGTCGCGGCATACCGTTTTGACGATCCGGCGGGTGAGGTCGGCATCGAAACGCTGCTCGTGCGTGCCGGCGACGGTCCGGTGCTCCAGGTGCCGCTGACGTATCGCGATGCGCCCCTCGAAGGCGGCGACGCCTGGTTGATCGGCACGATGGAACACTCGGTCCTGGGTCGTCGCTGGACATACGACGCCACCGGGGATCCCACCTACATCGCCGCGCTCGCAACGACCATCCACCGCGGCGGCACCCAGGCCGACGAGTTCGTCGACGTCGACGGGGACCTCGTCTTCCGGGAGTCCACGGCGACGGTCGCAGGCAGCGGGACCACGGATGCGTCCACCCCGGCACTGTCGTCGACGACAGCTCTCTCGACCAGGGACGAGCCCGGTTCGACCGTGGTCGAGGCCGGCTCCCTGCGCCTCGTCGTACTCAGGGTGCCCGGCAGCCCTACTGCGGAGACGAGCGTTCTCGCGGCCCGGACGCCCACCGGCGGCGTCCCGGAGCACCTCTCCGGCACCTGGGCCGATCAGCCGCGCTCACGGATCCTGGCCCTGGCCATCGCACTCTGACCTGCCCGCCTGACCTGCTCCGCCTGGACCACGCCGACACCGTCACCGGGTGTTCACCGAACAGAAGTTGCGGTCGGGCCCGGCACACGTCAGGATTGTCCCGCGGCAGGCATCCGCTGGCGAAAGCACGTACAGATGAAGGATTTGAATGGACCGGACGGACCTCGTTCAGTTGTTTTCCGTCGTGGACGCCGGCCCGGCGCGCTGGGAGGTCCGTCACGATGTGACCGATGAACTCGCGGGCATCCTCGAGCGCACGCCGCGCGGGTTCCTGCTGGTCAACGAAGACGGGCAGCGGATCGGCAGCTTCGACTCGATCGCGAGCGCCCTCGAAGGCCTCTACGCCGTCCTGTAGCCAGGCCGGATTGCGCTCAGGCGCCCGACGACCCCTCGGTCGTCGACTGGCCGGATCCTGAGCCAGAGTCGAGGAATGCCTCGAACTCACGGCTGTCGGTCAGTCCGCCCGGGTACTGCGCCCCGTCGACGAGCACGGTCGGCGTGCCCTGGATCGAATCGATCTCCGCTCCAGGGATGGGCCCGTTGAGGGCGGCATCGGTGTTGGCCTCCGACCACATCTGGTAGTCGCCCTGCGCGATGCAGGCGGAGATGTCCGTACCGGCCGGCGAAAGCGCAGCGAGTTCAGCGTCAGTGAGGCCCTGGGTGTTCTCCTGCGGCTGGTTCGCGAACAGGGCCGCGAGGTAGTCGAGGGTCGAGTCCGGAGCGAGTGTTGCGACGCAGGTGAGCGCGGAGGATGCCCTGCTCGAGTAGTACGTGCCCTGGGAGGCCTGGTCGAGGAAGGTCAGCGCGTGCAGGCGCAGTGTGATCGAGCCGTCATCGACGCGGCTCGCGAGCAGCGCTCCGTTGGTCGCCTCGAACTGGGCGCAGTACGGGCACATCGGGTCGATGTACTCGTCGACGATCTGGCTGCCGGTGCCGACGGACACGTAACCATCGTCGAAGTGGGCCGCGCCGAGCGTGCCACTCGGCAGGAGGCCCTGCGAGGCGTCCGGTTCGCTCGTCGCCGAGGTGACCGGCCCGCCGAAGCCGCCGTGCTGGGCCATGTTCAGGAAGACCCGACCGAAGGCCGCAGCGAACAGGATCGAGAGGACAATGAGGACGGCCGTGGACGCCAGTCCCACGTAGCCGATCACAAGACCCGCGATGGCGAGGCCGCGCCCCCGTTCACCGCGGCGTGCGATCTGGCCGAGCGCGATGTGCCCCGTGATCACTGCGACGAGGGACACGACGAACGCGGACACGAGAGAGACGATCGCGAGCGTGTTCGTGCGGGGCACCTGGGGGTACTCCTGCTGCCGGTAGTCCTGCTGCGGGTACGGCTGGAGCGAATCCTGATGCGGCGTTCCCTGCTCGGGGGACGCCGGCAGACCGGACTGGTCCGGGTATGACGGGAACGGCTCTGGATTGTCGTTGCTCATGATCTTCCCCTGGACGAACGGTACGGGACGGTGCGGACGAGCCTAGGGTGCTGCGGGAGCAGCCGACGCCGGCGGGGCCGTCTGCGCGATCCTGCCGAGCAATCCGTTGACGAACCCGGCCGAATCATCCGTCGACAGGATCTTCGCGGCCTCGACGGCCTCATCGATCGCGACGGCGTGAGGAACGGCATCGTTGAACAGGATCTCCCAGATCCCGATCCGCAGGATGGCACGGTCGACGACCGGCATCCGCTTGAGCGTCCAGCCCTGCGAGTAGGTCTCGATGAGTTCGTCGATCTCCTCGCGGTGATCGACGACGCCGTCCACGATCTCGCGCGCGTACAGCCAGGAGGCCATCCGCGCGGGTTCGCTCGCGGCCCGCTGCGCCTCGGCGGCGAGCGATTCGGGGATCGTGGTCTGCCGCACGTCGGCGGCGTACAGGATGTCGAGCGCGCGCTTACGCGCCTTCGTTCGTGCGCTCACTAGTTGACGCGGCCGAGGTAGTCACCGGTGCGGGTGTCGACCTTGACTTTGGTGCCCTGTTCGAGGAACAGCGGGACCTGGATCTGGAACCCGGTCTCCACGGTGGCGGGCTTGGTGCCGCCGGTGGAGCGGTCGCCCTGCAGGCCGGGTTCCGTGTACGTGATTTCGAGCACGACGGATGCCGGCAGCTCGACATACAGCGGGTTGCCGTTGTGGAGGGCGATGGTGACGTTCTGGTTCTCGAGGAGGAAGTTCGAGGCCTCGCCGACGACGACGTTGGAGACGGTGAGCTGGTCGAAGTCGGAGACGTCCATGAAGACGTAGGAGTCGCCGTCCGCGTACAGGTACTGGAAGTCCTGACGGTCGACGTTCTCGGTCTCGATCTTGGCTCCGGCGTTGAAGGTGCGGTCGACGGTCTTGCCCGTGACGACGTTCTTCAGTTTGGTGCGAACGAAAGCGCCGCCCTTGCCCGGCTTGACGTGCTGGAAGTCGGTGACGGCCCAAAGCTGGCCGTCCATGTTGAGGACGACGCCATTTCGGATATCGGCGGTTGATGCCATGGAAAGCGTTTCCGTTCATTCAGTTCAGTTAGGAAGGTGCGCGGCCGAATCGGCCTCAAACGAGTGTAGTTGCCCGGAGGCTGAGAGCCAAAGGCGGGCCAACGGGCACTCCGCGGGTTCGGCCACCCCCTGTCGCGAGTCACGAACGACCGGGGATGGGCACGACCTTCCCGAACGAGCCCTCAGCCGAAGCTTTCCATCAGGCGGGACCGGATCAGGAAACGCACGCCGCGCGGAGCCTCGAGGGAGAAGCCGCTGCCCCGGCCGGGGACGAGGTCGACCGTCAGGAACGTGTGGCTCCAGTATTCGAACTGTTCCGCCGACATCCAGAAGTCGACGGTCTGGGCCGTTTCACCGGCCGGCGCGATGTCGAGCCGGCCCAGCAGCACGTCGCGGTCCGAGGTGATGAACTCCCCGGCCGGGAAACACATCGGCGAACTGCCGTCGCAGCATCCGCCCGACTGGTGGAACATCAGCGGTCCGAACTCGGCCCAGAGCTCGCGCAGGGTGTCGACGGCGGCCGGCGTGAACTCGACGCGCGGCGTGGTCTCCCCCGGAACCGTGACGGAGGCGATGACCGTGGTTGTTGAGGGCGCTGCTGGCGACATTGCCTGGCCTTTCATCGTTCGATTCACGCTCGATGGTCATCGGGCGGGATGTGCACCAACGGTAGTCGAGCTGCGGGACGGCCGAAAGGGGCCACCGGTCGATACCGGCGGCCCCCTTCGGCACGATGCCGTTTAGAAGAAGCCGAGGGGCTTCTCCGAGTAGGACACGAGCAGGTTCTTGGTCTGCTGGTAGTGCCCGAGGGCGAGCTTGTTGTTCTCGCGGCCGATGCCAGAGCTCTTGTACCCGCCGAACGCGGCGCCGGCAGGGTAGTGGTGGTAGTTGTTCACCCACACCCGGCCGGCGTGGATGTCGCGCCCTGCCCGGTATGCCACGTTGCCGTTCCGGGACCAGACGCCCGCGCCGAGCCCGTAGAGGTTGTCGTTGGCGATCGAGATGGCGTCCTCGTAGTCGGAGAAGCTCGTGACCGCGAGGACCGGCCCGAAGATCTCCTCCTGGAAGATGCGCATCTTGTTGTTGCCCTCGAAGATGGTCGGCTGCACGTAATAGCCGCCGCTCAGGTCACCGCCGAGGTCGACACGCTCACCGCCGAGGGCGAGACGGGCGCCCTCCTGCTTGCCGATGTCGATGTAGGACAGGATCTTCTCGAGCTGGTCGTTGCTCGCCTGGGCCCCGACCTGGGTGTCGGTGTCGAGCGGGTTGCCCTGGATCGCCTTGCGGGTGCGCTCAATGGCGCTGCCGAGGAAGCTCTCGTAGATCGGCTTCTGCAGGAGCGCCCGGCTCGGTGCCGTGCAGACCTCGCCCTGGTTGAAGGCGAAGAGCACAAAACCTTCCTGGGCCTTGTCGTAGAAGCTGTCCTGCTCCTGGGCGACGTCGCTGAAGAAGATGTTCGCGCTCTTGCCGCCGAGTTCGACCGTGGCAGGGATGATGTTGGCGCTCGCGTACTGCAGGATGAGGCGGCCCGTCGTGGTCTCGCCCGTGAACGCGATCTTGCGGATCCGCGGGGAGGACGCAAGCGGCTTGCCCGCCTCGAGGCCGAACCCGTTGACGATGTTGAGCACGCCGGGCGGCAGGATGTCGCCGATCAGTTCGATCAGCACCATGATCGACACCGGGGTCTGCTCCGCCGGCTTCATCACGATCGCGTTCCCTGCCGCGAGGGCGGGGGCGAGCTTCCAGACGGCCATCAGGATGGGGAAGTTCCACGGGATGATCTGGCCGACGACGCCGAGCGGCTCGTGGAACTGGTACGAGACGGTGTCGTTGTCGAGTTCGGCGTGGTCGCCGTCCTGCGAGCGGATCGCAGCAGCGAAGTAGCGGAAGTGGTCGCTCGCGAGCGGCAGGTCGGCGTTCAGCGGTTCGCGGATCGGCTTGCCGTTGTCCCAGGTCTCTGCGACGGCGAGCAGTTCCTTGTTCGCGTCGATGACGTCGGCGATCTTGTTGAGCACGGCGGCGCGTTCCGTCGCCGTCGTCTTGCCCCAGGCCGGCGCGGCCCGGTGGGCGGCGTCGAGCGCGAGTTCGATGTCCTCCGCCGTTCCGCGGGCGACCTCGGCGAACGGCTTCCCGTTCACCGGAGAGATGTCTTCGAAGTACTGGCCCTTGACGGGCTTGACCCAGCCCCCGTTGATCCAGTTCTCATAGCGGGGCTTGAAGGTGACTTTGGCGCCCGGGGTCCCGGGGTTGGCATAGACGGTCATTTCTCTCCTCGTCGACGACGTTGTCGGTGGGGTCCGCCTGCTGCGGACCTGGCCCGAGCGTACGCGGAGGGACCGTTGCGTCAGGGTTGCGGGAGGTTGCGCCCGCCACCCGGGGCGCCGGTTTCGGCGAGGTCCGCCTCGATCTTCGCGAGGCGAGCGACGACGGATGCCCGTTTCGGCGACCGGGGCGGCAGCAGTTCCAGGCACGCGCGCCAGACCTCCTCGTCCCAGGCCGCCTCGTCGCTGCGGGCGTACTCGAGGAGCAGGTCGGGGCTCGCGTCGCTCAGCAGCGCCTGCCGCAGCCGGGAACTGATCTCCGAGCGGATCTCGACGATGCCGGGGGCGACGGAGGCGGGCAGCAGCGGCCCGCGGTGGGTGCCGAGCGCCACCCGGTGGGCGCCACGTTCGAGTAGGGCGAGCACGCGTTGCGCATCCAGCTCGACCGGCGAACCGAGACGGTACGGCCGGGAGGCGATCGAGATGGGCGGGGCCGTCCCGTCGAGGACCTTCCGCAAGCGAACCATCTCCGCGCGCAGGTTGTCGACGGAGTTCGACTGGTCGCTCAGCAGCTGGGACAGCCGGTCGGCGGTGAGGCCGTCCCGGTAC
>NZ_JASJVF010000179.1:0-6846 GCF_035019805.1 Cryobacterium sp. 10I1 | reverse complement strand
CCCGGTATCCGATCCGAAGCACCACGAATCCGAGCGCGAAGAGCACGGCCGCGCGGAGGGGGGCCAGGCGAAAGCGGAACACCGGGGTCGGAGCCCTAGCTCCCGGGCGTCGGAGTCTCGGTACCGGTGGTGAACACGAGGCCGAGGGACTGACCCGGCGTCACCTGGAGGCTCCCGAGGCCCTCCTGGGCGTACTCCCAGGCCGCGCCGGGGGACTGCTGGATCCACAGCGCCCAGTATGCGTATGCGGGCGCCATCGACTGGCACGATTCGACGAACGAGGCCTGGCCCGTGACCGTGACGGTCTCGTCGGCGGCAGGGCGCCCGTTCACGCGGCAGACGACCTGGTCGCCGTACTGGACGGTTCCCTCGGTCGCGACGGCCGCGGTCTTCATGACGGCGCTTGCAGCGATCGTGGTCGCCGTCCCGGTGTCCACACAGTCGGTGATCTTCGGTGCGGCGAGGGTTCCGAAATCGACGACAACCCTCACCCCGGAACAGGCCTCTGGCGAGGCGGACTCCGTGGCGGCGGCCGTTGCTGCGGCTCCGGGCGCGGCTGTCCCGCTGGGCGACGTGGACGGGCCGGTGGCGCAACCGCTGAGCGCCAGCGCTCCGAGCAGGGTGAGCGTAACGAGTACTGGCATCTTCATGCCCCCCAGAATACTGAGCGGCAGGCGGGAATCGGAATTCGTCAGACGCGCAGGGTCATCGTGCCGGAGCATGCCCGCGGTGCTGTCCCCGGGACAGAGTCAGAGCGCCGGCACCCGCTCTGCCGGCAGGGGAGACCCCGGCGGGGTGCCGTCGCCGAACGGACGCCCGCCCAGGGCCTCGCGACCAGACGGTTCGAGCCAGCCACGGGCATCCGGCCCCTTCGGGACGATGCCGCTCGGATTGATGTCGCTGTGGGTGACGTAGTAGTGCCGCTTGATCTGTTCGAGGTCGATCGTGTCGCCGAAACCCGGCGTCTGGAAGAGGTCCCTCGCGTATGCCCACAGGACAGGCATCTCGCTGAGCTTGTTGCGGTTGCACTTGAAGTGGCCGTGATACACGGCGTCGAACCGTGCGAGCGTCGTGAAGAGCCGGATGTCGGCCTCGGTGATCGTGTCGCCGACAAGGAAGCGCTGGGTCGCGAGGCGCTCCTCGAGCCAGTCCAGGCGGGCGAAGAGGGCGTCGTATGCCCGCTCGTAGGACTTCTGGCTGCCGGCGAAGCCGCACTTGTAGACGCCGTTGTTGACGTCGTGGAAGACCAGGTCGGCGACCTCGTCGATCTCGGCGCGATGCTCGACCGGATACAGATCGGGAGCACCCTCACGGTGATACTCCACCCATTCGGTTTCGAAGTCGATCGTGATCTGCGGGTAGTTGTTGGTGACGACCCGTCCGCTCGGAATGTCCACGATCGCGGGAACGGTGATGCCGCGCGGGTAATCCGGGAATCTCGCGAAATAGGCCTGCTGAAGCCGTTCAATGCCGAGCACCGGGTCAACGGCGCCGGGGTCGAGGTCGAAGGTCCAGCTGTTCCTGTCGTGCGTCGGTCCCGGCAGGCCCAGCGAGATGACCGCCTCCAGCCCGAGCAGGCGCCGGACGATCGCGGTCCGGTTCGCCCACGGGCACGCCCGCGCGGCCACGAGACGGTACCGGCCGGGCTCGACGGGCCAGCCGTCACGGGCGTCCCGGGTGATGCGGTCCTCGATGTAGTGGGTGTCGCGATCGAAGGGCTGTCCGGGTTCGATGTAGCTCGGCGTCAGGTCTGCGCCCTCGGGCTCTGGGGTGGTCATCCTTCAACGGTAGCGGCGGCGCGAGAATTTACCTCGCGGTAACGGAGTCGCGTCATCTTCGACGCAGTGCAGCGGCTACTCTCCGAGGAAGGCATTCAGAGGAGATACTGCATGATCGGTCGCGTTGACCCGTTTATCGGCACCGAGGTTACGGACCTTCCTCCTCAGACCGGCCTCGCCGCCACCTGGTGGTGGCCGAAGCCTCAGATCGGGAACACGCACCCGGGCGCTACCTACCCGCTCGGGATGGTATCGGCCTGCGCGTATTCGGGGGCCTATCCGACAGGGTACGGCCGGTACGACCTCTCTCTCGAGGGCATCCCGCCCCTCCTGCACGAGCGTCACCTCGCTTCGGGATTCGCGCACTTCCAGCAGTCCGGTACCGGCGCCATCCGAAAGTACTACAACTACTTCCGCGTCACGCCGATGATCGAACCACTCGACGTGCTCGGTCGGACCTGGGAGCTGACCGACGAACAAGCCGAGCCGGGCTGGTATTCAGGAACCCTCGACTCCGGCATCACCGCAGAGCTCACCGTCGGGCCGAAGAGTGCGGTGCACCGGTATACCTTTCCGGCACATTCCAAGGCGCGGGTGGTCATCGACTTCTCGCACGGTGGACTGTCGATTCCGTACGGCGCCACGATCCCGGTGCGGGCCCATCTCGAGTGCCTCGAGCCCGGAGTCGCCAGCGGGGAGATCGTGGTGGAGGGCGCCCCTCTTTCGGTGTACATCGAGTGCGACAACCCCCAGTGGCGTCAGATGCTCTGGTACGACAGACGCCTGATGCCGGGTGGGACCCGGCTCGACTTCGACCACATCCGCCCGACGACCTTGCGCCCGTTCGGCCTGATGTGGGCCGGTCCGAGCGAGGAGGGCCAGACGATCGAGCTGCGGATCGGATTCTCCCTGCGGGGCGTCGACCAGGCCAAGCGCAACCTCGAGGCGGATTGCGGAACCGGACCGGCGCAGTTCACGCCCCGCCGGGAGCGGACCCAGAAGGTCTGGCGCAAAAAGCTCAAGGGCATCACGGTCAGGACACCGTCTGCCGCTCGCCAGACGGTGTTCTCGACGGCGCTCTACCACGCCCTGATCAAGCCCTGCCTGGCCCCCTCTGAGAGCCCGTTCTGGCCGACGGACGGACCGTTCGTCTTCGACATCAGCACCATGTGGGACATCTACCGCACCCAGCTTCCCCTGATCACTGCGCTGATGCCGGAACGAGCGGTCGAGCTCGCGAACGCGATGATCACCATCTCGGAGGAGGAGGGCAACTTCCCCATCGGGTACCGGATGGCCCGCGGAAGCGACCGTTTCTCACGGCAGGCGAGTGCTCTCGCCCATACCTTCCTCGCCGACCTGTGCCAGCTCGGCCTCCCCGGAATCGACTGGGACTGGGCCCTCGTGCACATGTCCGACGACCTGCGCCGCACCTACGGCGAGGAGTTCCTGGTTCACGGGGAGGCGCATCCGATCAGCCACACCCTCGACCTGGCATTCGGATACTGGTGCACCGCGAAGGTCGCCGGGCACGTCGGCGACAGGGCCCTCGTCGAGCAGTTCGTCGCCCTCGCTGAACGCTGGGTGAATGCGTACGACCCGGTCACCGGTCTCCTGAAGGACTCCACGTACTATGAGGGCACCCGGCACAACTACTCGTTCCGGCTGGTTCAGGACATGGATGCCCGCATCGCTCTGAGTGGAGGGGCCGAGCGGTTCATCGCCCAGCTCGACGAGTTCTTCGGCTACGGCGCCGAGCCGGTGAAGCAGCTCGTCCGGGGCTCCGGCCCGGAGGAAGTCATCGCCGGCTACCGACTCGGCCGATTCGAGGGACTCAACAACGAGCCCGACATGGAAGCGCCGTGGTCGTACCATTACGTGGGCCGGCCGGACCGCACGGCCGAGATCGTGCACAACATCGTGCATCAGCAGTTCGGCACCGGCCGGGGAGGGCTGCCAGGAAACGACGACTCCGGCGGGCTCAGTTCCTGGTTCGTCTGGGCGTCACTCGGGCTGTTCCCGGTGGCCGGCCAGAACATCGTCCTCGTCAACGCACCCTCCTTCGAGAAGTCGACGTTTTCTGTCGGTAAGCACTCGTTCACCATCCGTACTCGTGGATTCATTGAACCGACACCGGGCGGACCCGTACAGTATGTGCAGGCTATGGAATTCAACGGGGAACCGCTCGGGCGCACCTGGCTCAGTGGAAATGAATTCCACGCCGGTGGCGAACTCGTCGTGGAGTTGGGGCCTGAGCCGGGCAGCTGGGGAACGACGGACTTCCCACCCTCGACGCCATCATCCTTGTCACCATCACGAGCGTCACGATCCACGGGAGAGACATCATGAATTCTGTTGAGAACCGGCTTGTCATCGTGGTCCGGGCCGATCCGGTCATTTGCGGCCACTCCGTCGAAGCGCGTAATCTCGCTGAGACCGCGCTCGAGCGCGGCTTCGACGAGGTGCGCATCGTGACGTGGCCGATCGACAAGCTCCAGGCCTCCGGACTGCCGCTCAAACCGCTCGATTCCGTGCTGCCATACAGTCCCGGGATCTTCGTCGACCGCCCCGCACCGGTCGGGGACTACAAGGTGCTCGACGGGCGCCACCTCGCCGGGGTCACCGGCCGGCTGATCGAGCTCTTCACCGATGGCGTGCCCACGGTCTGCCTCTCGCTCTACCTCACGCCGCACACGCTCGCGGTCTCCGACGCCGTGCGCGCTGCCTGGGGGACCGGGCTGCCCGTCAACGTGACCACGATCGCGGAAGCCGTGGGTTCGGACGTCACGAATGTCGTGCGCACCGCGGTCAACGAGGGACGATTCGGCGCCGCTGCGCACATCCTGTCGAGCTATCTCAGCCAGGATTACTGCGTCGCTGTGTCCGAGTACACCCGGCAGCTCATCATCACCGAGGCCGAACTCGTCGACCAGCACCACGGCACCCGCTACGCGGCCCAGTGCCGCGAACGGATCACGATCTCCTACCCGGCGATCGACGCAGACTCCTACCTGCACCTCGACGAGAGCGTGACGGACGACGTTCTCACCGCCCGCGGCCTCGAACGGGACGGGTACATCCTGTTCCTCTCCCGGCTCACCGCGGCGAAGGGCGTTGACGATCTCATCGCCGGTTACGCGATCAGCGCAGCCAGCCAGGACAAGATCCTCGTGATCGCAGGCCGCGGCCCGCAGTCCGAGGCACTCCGGGCCATCGCCGCGGCCTCGCCGCTCGCCGATCGCATCCGGTTCCTCGACGACGTCGGCGATGCGGAGAAGCCGTACCTGATGGCCGGATGCGCCGCCTTCGTGCTTCCGAGCAAGCCGCGGCCGGAGTTCGTGGAGACGTTCGGCATCGCACTGGCCGAGAAGATGCTCGCCGGCGGCGGTCCCGTGATCACCACCGTCACCGGTGGCATCGGCGAAGCCGTGGGCGACCACGCCCTGATCATCCCCGTCGAAGACCCGCAGGCGATCGCCGAGGCGATCGACCGCGCAATTCTCGAGACCACGGCGGAGGAGCGCAGGGACTGCGCTGACCGTGCGCGCGAGTATGCGATGCAGTTCGACCGGCGCAACGTCTTCGACCGGATGTTCGCCCCGCTGCGGGACACCGCCGAGGTCCCGCACCAGTAGGAGCGGATCCGGCGGTCGGACCCGCCGCGGGCAAGACGGTTGGTCTGAAATCGTGAAGTGTGAAGCGGTGAGGTCTGAAGCGGTGAGGTCTGAAGCGCCGATGTCTGAACTGCCGGGTCCGAAACGTCCAGTTTCGAACACCGTTAGTACGGAACAAGGAGACTCGGCGGTCGGTGCCGCTGCCGTCCCCGCTACACCGCCGATCTTCCTCGCCGACTCAGTCGTCGTCCCGGAGGATCGGGCTTTTGCTGGTAAGGAGGATGGGTCTCTGTTCGGGGTCGAGTCCCGGGGGTGGTGTGAGCCAGTAGTGGCCGGTGTCGTCGCGTGTGATGCGCCAGTGTTCGTTGTGGAGTCTGAGGTGGTCGGCCCGGCAGAGCAGGATCCCGTCGGCGAGGTTGGTTGCGCCGGTGTCGTCTTTCCAGTGCTGGATGTGGTGGGTTTCGGTCCAGGAGGGTGGTCGGTCGCAGCCGGGCCACATGCAGCCGCCGTCGCGAAGGGCGAGGGCGTCGCGTTGGGCGGGGCTGAAGGTGCGTTGTTCGCGGCCGAGGTCGACGCCGCTGCCGTGGTCGTCGAAGGTGACGTCGAGGAGTCCGGTGTCGCACCGGTTCCGTTCTAGAGTCTCGGTGGAGACCGTAACCGCGGTTCCCTCGATCACGCCCGGCTGGAGCGCGGGTGCCTCGTCTCTGCGGCCTGCCTCGGCATCGGACGTGGGTCCGGTCACCGCGTCGGGAGTCGGCCAGCTCGGTTCAGTCCTGCCGGCTGCGGTCTCGATCGACGCGGTCCGGACCGGCGCGGTCCCGTGCGGTGCGACGCCGATGAGTGCGGTGCCGGTGGATGCGGTCCCCGTCGGTGTGGTGCTGGTCGGTGTGGTGCTCCTGGGGCGGATGGTGATCATGCGGACGGCGGGGCTTCGTCCTCCGGCGATGCGCTTGGGGTCGGCTTTGACGCCGAGTTTGGTCAGGGCGAGGAATGCGTCCGCGGTGAGCTGTTCGGTGGTGCGCGGGTCGTCCTGCACGCGCTTCGCCCACGCTGCCTGCTCCTTGTTCACAAAGCGGACCCCGCCCCGGCGGGGGCTGGTGATGGCGTCGTAGGTACTCATCAGGTATTCGCCGTCTTCGGGGGCGAACAGGCCGACCATGCGCACCTGCCCCGTGTGGAGCCGCCAGAACCGCAGGGACCGGTCGTCGTAGACGGCTTTCTCGCGGGCGGCGATGCCGGCCTCATCGAGCACGTCCCGCACCCGGCGGGCCCGCTTGAACAACTGATCTGCGTTCAGGGTTCGTGCTTCGGTGAGGAGCCGGGCCAGGGCGGACGCGAGATTCTCCGGGGTGATAGCCCGGTCCAGATCGCCCAGGCCCTTACGGAGCGCGTCCGCCTTCTCGACGCTGAGCCAGCCCTCGGCGAGGGCGCGGCCGATCGGGGCGTGCCACGGT
>NZ_JASJVF010000178.1:0-6859 GCF_035019805.1 Cryobacterium sp. 10I1 | reverse complement strand
GGTCGGGCTGCTGCGGGTGAGCAAGGGTCGCCTCATGCTCACGAGCAGGGGTCGGGCACTCGCCGAAAACCCGCGTGAACTCTGGTGGCACCTCGCGCGCACCATTCGCACGAGCCGCTCGCCCGTCGAGGCGGACGCGACCAGCCTCCTCCTGGTGCTCATCGCCCGGCGGGGTTTCACCGAGGCAGCCCTGTTCAAGCAGGCGCTCGCGCTCGGTCTCGAGACCATCGGCTGGGGGCAGAAGAACGGCGAGCGCCTTTCCGCGGATGCCGCGTTCCAGGTCGTGCTCCCCAAGTGGCGCCTCTTCAACCACCTCGGCGTCTTCGAACGGAAGCCCCGCGACTACCTGAACTGGACGATCACCCCGGGCGGGGCCGCCTTCGCCCGCGCGGCCCTGCAGAGCGAGGTCTAGCCGCGGAACACACGCGCTCGCCGGCTGCCGCTCAGGCCGCGATGCCCGACCCGATCGTCGTGAGGAAGAGCGGCACGAGGGCGGCGAACTTGGCGAAGGTGACCAGCGTCGTGACGACGACGATGCCGGTCCAGACCCAGATCGGGGTCAGGCCGCGGCCCGCCTGGTTACGCACGACGATCGAGCGGCCGATCACGTAGATACCGGAGGAGAGGAAGGTCCAGGCCCAGTGGAACGGGCGGGTGAACCCGTCGGCGAGCAGCCGGCGCCGGTCGAAGTAGGCGAGGGTGACCGACGCCGCGTAGACGGCGATGCTGAGGAGCTGGCTGAGGACATCCGTCGCCGACGTCGTCGTGCCGGTGGAGCCCTCCGACAGCCCCCGGTTGAAGTCCGCGGTGAGGTCGGTCGACGCCACGTTGATGAGCGACAGGAGCGGCAGCAGCGTGATGATCCAGATGGCCGCGGTGTAGACGGGCGTGTCCGGTGAGAGGACCCTGGTCGGAGCGAGGCGCCCGTAGACGGGAGGCTCGGGATAGTGCAGGTCCATGGTCCAGGCCGCGCCGTTCCACCAGCGCTGGCGAGGGGAGCCTGCGGGGTCCGGATACCAGCCCGCCGCGGGAGCCGCCGCGGGCATCGGAATGTAATTGCCTGATCCGTCGGTCATTGTGCCCCCACCTAGTCGATTGCGGTCAGTCTAGGGCCTCCGCTACGGGACCAGGGGGAAATCGCGGACCTGGCCCGGGGCGAGCCAGGCGTCCTGGCCCTCCACCCGTACCCGGATCGGCGGGGCACCGCCGGCGCTGAGTGTCACGCGCAGGTTCGTCGACGTGAGCTCGAGCCGGATCGGGTGGTCCCGGTAGTTGATGCTGAACGAGAACGCACCGAGCTCCGCGGGGAGTACGGGGTGGAGCCAGAGGATGTCGTCGCGGATCTCGAGGCCGCTGTAACACCGCACCATCATGTCCACGGACCCCGCCATCGCGCCGAGGTGGATGCCCTCGTGGGTGGTGCCGCCCTGGATGTCGGCGAGGTCGCTGTCCAGGGCCCTGGTCAGGAACTGCCAGGAGCGCTCCCGGTCGCGACGGGCCTCCACCCAGGAATGCACGACGTTGCTCAGGGTCGACCCGTGCGTGGACCGGGACCCGTAGAAGTCCACCGTGGCGACGACGGCCTCCGGCGGCAGAGGGTACCCCAGCCCGTGCAGCAGCCTCCGCAGTTCCTCGGCCGAGAACAGGTAGAGCAGCATCAGCACGTCGGCCTGCTTGGACACCCGGTGGTTGTTCGTGCTGTCGCCCTCCGCGTTGAGGATCAGGTCGAGCCGGCCGAGGTCGCCGTAGCGGGCGCGATACCCCGCCCAGTCGAACTCGGGGAGCGCCTCGTATCCGTCGAACTGGCTGGGCACCCCTCCGGCCAGGAACGACAGCCGGAGCCGGCTGCCGATGTGCCGCCAGCGGTCGACCTCGCCCGGGCGCAGGCCGAGCCGGTTCCAGAGCGGCCGGCAGCTGCGCCCGTTCAGCACGGCGACCATGTCGACGGCCCGCGCCATCAGCCAGGCGGTCATCACGTTGGTATAGGTGTTGTTGCGCAGCCCCGTTCCCGGCGCTCCGGGGGCTCCATCGTGGAATTCGTCAGGTCCCATGACGCCGGTGATGTCGAACCGGTCGGCGCTCTCGTCGTACCTGGCCAGGGCCGCGAAGAACCGGGCGACCTCCAGCAGCAGTTCGGCACCCTGGTGGATGAGGAAGTCGACGTCCCCTGTTGCCTGGTAGTACGTCCACACGCTGTACGCGACGGCCAGCCCGACGTGGCGCTGGTTGTGGGAATGATCGGGCATCCACTCGCCGGTGCGCGGGTTGAACAGTTCGGCCGGGGTCACCTCCCGCCCGTCGATGCCGCTCTGCCAGGGGAACATCGCGCCCTCGAGGCCGGCGGCCGTCGCGGCCGCCCTGGCCTCGGCGAGGCGCCGGTACCGGTAGCCGATGAGCGCCCTGCTCAGGTCGGGGCGGCGCAGGGTGAGCACCGGGTAGACGAAGACTTCGTCCCAGAACACGTGCCCCCGGTAGCCCTCCCCGGTGAGCCCACGGGCGGGGACGCCGGCGTCGAGGTCGGCGTCGACGCCGGCGAGGGTCTGCAAGACGTGGAAGGTGTTGAGGTTGAGCGCGAGGGACTGGTGCTCGTTGTCGTCGAGGTTCACCGCGAACTCGTCCCAGAGCCCGCGCCATTCACGTTCGTGCGCGACGAGAAGGTCCGCCGGGTCGGCGACCCGGCGCATCCACGCGGTCACGGCGAAGGGCGCCGACACGACGGCACGGTCCCTCGACGTGCCGACGATGACGGTCTTCTCCACCCGGACCGGGCGCCCAGGCTCGAGGTGCAGCTCGAACTCGTGCGCGACGAAGCCGGGTTCGCTCAGGAATCGCCGGTCCACCATGATCTCGCGGGGTGGGCCTGGCCGATCCGCGCCCGCAGGGTCGGCCTCGAAGACCCGGGTGCGCGCGGCCATCGCGATGTGCACGCCCGAGACGGTGGTTTCCATTTCGAGCAGCACGGTGCGGTCGTCGACCTCGGTGCGGGCACGTGGCATCAGGTGCCTGTTCGTGAGCGCGGCATCGGCCGCCACATTGCGGTTCGCGACGCGGCCGTCGACGGCCGAGCGCACCGTCACAGGGCCGGACCAGCCCTCAGCCTCAAAGGTCGTCTCGAGCACGGCGACGTGCGGGTCGGACTGGGACACGAAACGCCGCGAGGTGACCGTTGTCGTGTGCCGGTCGGCGTCCCGAAAGCGGATGACCCTGGTCAGCAGGCCGCGCCTGAGGTCGAGTTCCTGCCGGTAGTCCAGGACTCCGGGGTCCTCTGGCCGGAACCAGTCCGCGGTGCCGATGCGGAACGACAGGGCGAGCCAATTGGGGGCATTGACCATGTGCTCATCGTCGCGGGAATGGCTGCCGAGCTCGGTGTGAACCGGGTTGTAGACGCCGGCGAGGTAGGTGCCCGGGTAGTGTACGGCATCCGACGAAGCCTCTGGGGCAGCGCCCCGGGTGCCCCAGTATCCGTTGCCGAGGGCGCAGAGTGCTTCGCGGACGCCCTCGGTGGCCGGGTCGAAGCCCTCGAAGCGCAGCACCCAGGCGTCGGCAGCCGCGTCGCCGCCCGCGACGGCATCCGCGACGGTGCTCGGCGGGCGCCTCGGAACGGTGCTCGCATCGGCGGTGTTGCTCGGCCGGACGGTCGGGACCATGGCGCACCCTTCTGCGGTCATCCGTCCGGCGAAAGCCCTCGTGCATGCCCGTCGCCGGCCGGTGCTTGGATAGGGGGATGACCTTTGCACCGGATTCGCACCCAGAGTACATCGACGACCTCGCCGGCTTCATCGCAGCGTCGCCGTCCTCGTACCACGCCGCCGCGGAACTCGAACGAAGGCTCGAGGCCGGTGGATTCACCCGGCTCGACGAGCGCGATGAGTGGCCGGGAAGCGCGGGAAGCGCGGGCAGCACGGTCGGCGCGAACGCGGCCGTGGCCAGGCGGCACTTCATCGTGCGCGACGGCGCGGTCGTCGCCTGGGTGCAGCCGGCGGGGGTCGGCCCGGTGTCGCCGTTCCGCATCCTCGGTGCGCACACCGATTCGCCCGGCTTCAAGCTCAAGCCGAAGCCGACCATCGGCAACCGGGGCTGGCTGCAGGCCGGCGTCGAGGTCTACGGCGGCCCGCTGCTCAATTCCTGGCTCGACCGCGAGCTCGAACTCGCCGGGCGCCTCGTCACCCGAGACGGCACGGAGCACCTCGTGCGCACCGGCCCGTTCCTGCGCATCCCGCAGCTCGCCATCCACCTCGACCGTGACGCCAACAACGGCCTCACCCTCGACCGCCAGCGCCACCTGAACCCGGTCTACGGGGTCGGCGACCTCGATGCCGCGGACCTGCTCGCCCACCTCGCCGGCCTGGCCGGGCTCGAGGCGGCGGATGTGGCCGGTTACGACCTCCTGACCGCCGACTCCGCGGCCCCCGCGCGCTTCGGCCTCGGCAACGTGCTTTTCGCCGCCGGACGCCTCGACAACCTGTCGTCCGTGCACGCGGGACTCGTCGCGCTCCTCGCGGTCACGGACGACGACACGGCCGGTCTCGACGCCGCCGCGGGCGTGGTCCAGAGCACGAGTGTCCTCGCCGCCTTCGACCACGAGGAACTCGGTTCCCAGACCCGTTCCGGCGCGAGCGGACCGCTCCTCGACGATGTCCTGACCCGGATCGGGGCCGGACTCGGCGCATCCGCCTCGGACAAGCTGCGTGCGTACGCCGCCTCGTGGTGCCTCTCGGCCGACGCCGGGCACCTCGTGCACCCGAACTACCCAGAGAAGCACGACCCGGTGAACCTGCCGGTCCCCGGCGCGGGCCCGCTGCTCAAGATCAACGCGACGCAGCGCTACGCCACGGATGCCGCCGGTGCCGCCCTCTGGGCCCGCACCTGCGCGCAGGCGGGCGTTGCCTACCAGGAGTTCGTCTCGAACAACACGGTCCCGTGCGGCTCGACGATCGGCCCGCTGACCGCGACCCGGCTCGGCATCCACACGGTGGACGTCGGCATCGGGCTCCTGTCGATGCACTCGGCCCGCGAACTCTGCCACGTGGCCGACCCGGTCGCACTGAGCGCGGCGATCGGCGCCTTCTTCGCTCCCGGGGAGTGACGGCGGTCCGACGAGGGGGTAGCGGATACTTCCACTATCGGATATTCTCACTATCAGATAGTTCATGTATCTGATCGGATGGTCGTGTGCCGTCCCGAAGGAGAATCCCATGGCCACCCAGCTTGTCGTCGGCGCCGGTTATCTCGGCAGTGCCCTTGCCCGTGCCCTCGTCGAGCGCGGAGACACCGTCACTGTCGCCACCCGTTCCGGCACCGCCGCTGCCGGCGCGACCGCCCGCATCCTCGACGCCGCGGACGCCGAGGCCTTCGCCGCGGCGGCCGAGGGCGCGGCCACGATCTTCCTCACGACCGGACCGCGTCAGTACAACCGTTGGCCGGAGCTCTGGCCGCCGATGTTCCGGGCCGCCATCGTTGCCGCGCGCCGATCCGGGGCCCGGCTCGTGCTGATGGGCAACCTCTACGGCTACGGAGAGGGCAGCCCGATGCCGATGACCGAGGCGACGCCGCAGCATCCGACCGAGCCGAAGGGCCGGGTGCGCACCGAGGGCTGGGAACTCGCCCTCGCCGCCGCGAAGCGCGGGGAGATCCAGGTTGTGGAGGTGCGCGCGAGCGACTACTTCGGCCCGGGCGCTGGCAGGACCTCCCAGCTCGGGAGCGCCTTCTTCGGTCCGCTGATCGCCGGAAAGACCGCGCGCGTCTTCGGAAGCCCCGACGCGCCGCACAGCTGGTGCTATCTGGCCGATATCGTCGCAACCCTCCTCGCGGCGGCGGACTACCAGGGGTCGTGGGGTCGCGCCTGGCACGTGCCTGCCGCCGAACCGCTTTCCCGCACAGAGCTCGCCGCCCGCGTCAACGCACTCACGGTCAACCGCGGGAGCCTGGCCAGGCTCAGCCCAACGATGCTGCGCGTTCTGGGGATGTTCGTGCCGTTCATCCGCGCCGCCAACGACTCCGACTACCAGTTCACCGCCCCCTTCGTCGTCGACGCCGCAGAGACCGAACGACTGCTCGGTGTGGCTGCGACACCCTGGGAGGAGTCCCTTCCCGAGGTCATCGCGAGCTACCGTGCCCTCGAGGCCGCCGGACTGCAGGCCCAGGACGAGCGATGAGAATGGCAGAGCTGAGCACCCGGAGCGGGACCGCCGTCGCGACGATCAAGTATTACCAGCGTGAGAACCTCCTCGCCGGCGGGGAGCGTTCCGGGCCGAACCAGGCGCTGTACGCGGAGTCGCACCTCGAGCGCATCCGCCTCATTCGCGGCCTCACCGAGGTCGGCGGGCTGAGCGTCGCGGCCGTCCGGCGGGTGCTCGAGGCCATCGACTCCGAGCTGTCGCTGCCGGAGACCTTCGAGATCGCCCAGCACTCGGTGTCGGCGACGATCGATGAGTCCGCGGTGAGCGCGAAAGCCCTGGCCCGGGTGGACGCCCTCACCGCCGGCTGGCATGTCTCGGCGGCGAACCCCGGCCGACTGGCCGCGGCCAGGGTCGTCGACACCTTCGCCGAGGTCGGCCAGACCGACGCTCGCGGCTGGTTCGACCGGTACGCCGCCGCCGCCCTGCTGGCCGCCGAGGCCGACATCGACGAACTGGATGCGCGGGTCGACCGGGCCGCGAAGGGCGAGACCGTCGTGGTCGGCACCGTTCTCGGCGACAAGCTCTTCTCCGGCCTGCGCCGCGCCGCGCAGGAACACATCGCCGCCCTTCGCTACGGCATGCCTCCCGAAGCGGCGCCCGAGCCCGCGCCGCCAACGACTCCGACTACCAGTTCACCGCCCCCTTCGTCGTCGACGCCGCAGAGACCGAACGACTGCTCG
>NZ_JASJVF010000177.1:0-6975 GCF_035019805.1 Cryobacterium sp. 10I1 | reverse complement strand
GCGCGACATCCCGCTCGCCCGGGCACTCCACAGCGCCTGCAAGCTCGGCGACGAGATCCCGGTCGAGCTCTACAACGCCGTCGCCCGGGTGCTCGCGTTCGTGCTCGCGCTCAAGACCCGCGGCTCGGCGCGCGGCTCAGGGTACACGACCGGCTACGGCGAGGACGCCGGCGTGCACACCCTCACCCCGGCCGCCCACGCTGCGACGCCCGTGTTCTCCGGGGCGTCCGCTCCCGGTTCATCCTCACGCTCCGCCTCCCACTCCGCCGCTCACTCCACCGGAGGTTCCCGATGAAGACCACCCTCGCCAGGCTCGCCGTCCCGATCGGCGTCGTCGGCATCATCCTGCTCCTCGTCGTCCCGGTCCCCGCCGTGCTCCTCGACATGCTCATCATCGTCAACATCCTGCTCGGCCTCGTGGTGCTGCTCACGACCATGTTCGTCAAGAAGCCGCTCGACTTCTCGGTCTTCCCGTCCCTCCTCCTCGTTGCGACGCTGTTCCGGCTCGGCCTCAACGTCGCATCCACCCGCCTGGTGCTCGGCGACGGCTACGCGGGCCAGGTGATCGCCTCGTTCGGACAGGTCGCCGTCGGCGGGTCGATCATCATCGGCGCCGTCATCTTCCTGATCCTCGTCGTGATCCAGTTCGTCGTCGTCACCAAGGGAGCCGAGCGGGTCGCAGAGGTCGGCGCCCGGTTCACCCTCGACGCCATGCCCGGCAAGCAGATGGCGATCGACGCCGACCTCAACGCCGGCCTGATCACCGACACCCAGGCCAGGGAACGCCGGGCGGAAGTCTCAGCGGAGGCCGACTTCTACGGCGCGATGGACGGCGCGTCGAAGTTCGTCAAGGGTGACGCGATCGCCGGGATCATCATCATCATCATCAACCTCGTCGGCGGCATCGGCATCGGGATGATCCAGCGCGGCATGTCGATCACCGACGCGATGAGCACGTACTCGCTCCTGACCATCGGCGACGGGCTCGTCACCCAGATCCCGGCCCTGCTGATGGCCGTGTCTACCGGCATGATCGTGACCAGGTCCAACGCCGAGTCCGACATCGGGGCGACCGCGTCCGCGCAGCTCACCCAGTCCCGCAACGCGCTCATGATCGCCGGCGGCGCGGCCCTGCTGATGGCGCTCATCCCCGGGATGCCGATCCTCCCGTTCGTCGTCGCCGGGGCGAGCCTGCTGCTCGTCTCCCAGCGGATCAAGGCGAGCGAAGCCCGCGAGCAGGCCAGGCAGGCGGCCGCCGTCGTGGCCGAACGGGCGCCGGTGCGCTCGGATACCCCTGAGGACCTGATCGAGTCGATGCGGGTGCACACCCTCGAGATCCTGCTCGCCTCCGACCTCGTCGACCTCGTCTCGGGAGCCCAGGACGACCTTCTCGCCCGGGTGCGCGCCCTGCGCCGCAAGATCGCGATCGACCTCGGCGTCGTCGTTCCGCCGGTCCGCACCCGCGACAGCGTCGAACTGCCCTCTGCGACCTACGTCATCCGCATCGCCGGCGTCGAGGCCGGCCGCGGGCTCGCGCCGTCCGGCAAGGTGCTCGCCCTCGGCGACAACCTCGAGGGCCTGCCGGGCACCGCGACCGTCGAGCCGGTCTTCGGCCTCGCCGGCAAGTGGGTGCCGAGCGAGATGCGCCACAGCGCGGAGATGGCCGGAGCGACCGTGATCGACCGGGTGTCCGTGCTCGTGACCCACCTCTCCTCGATCGTCACCGGGAACGCGGCGCGTCTCCTCACCCGGGAGGACGTGCGGGTGCTGACCGACGGCGTCAAGCAGGTCAACCCGGCCGCCGTCGACGACCTGATCCCCGGCATGCTGTCGCTCGCCGAGGTGCAGCGGGTGCTCCAGGGCCTCCTGATGGAGCAGATCCCGATCAACGACCTCTCCCGGATCTACGAGGCGCTCTCGCTCCGGGCGAAGGCATCGACAGACCCGGAGGGCCTGATCGAAGCCGCGAGGCAGGGCCTCGGCCCGGCTCTCGCCGCCCAGTATCTCGACGAAGGCCTGCTCCGCGTGATCATGATCGAGCCAGGCCTGGAGCAGTCCCTGCTCGAGGGCATGCGCGCCTCGGAGCAGGGCACCCAGATCATGCTCGAACCCGCAAGGATCGACGCGATCCTGGGCTCGCTCAAGGCCTCGCTCGCCACCGTGGAGGCGAGCGGGCTGACCGCCGTGCTCGTCTGCGCCCCTGCCCTCCGCCCGGCGATCCACCGGCTCGTCTCCGCGCAGACCGGCGGGCTCCCGGTGCTGTCCTACCTCGAGGTCACCTCCGCGAACGTCGCCATCGAGACCGTGGGGGTGGTCCGTGGAACCGAAACGATTTCAGCTTGACGGTCCGACGCTTCCGGAACTGAAAGCACGCATCCTCGCCGAACACGGTGCGGATGCCCGCATCGTCTCGGCCGAACGGGTCACGGTCGGCGGCATCCGCGGCTTCTTCGCCCGGCGCCACTACGAGGTCACGGTCGAGGTGCCCGAGCGGCGCCGCCGGGCCGCGCACGCCCAGCCGGTGCGGATGGTGCCGCTCGAGCGCGACGATCAGGGCGGCGGTGACGGTGACGGAATCGGTGACGCCCACCCCGGACGCGCCGCGCGGCTCGGGATCCTCGCCCTGCTCGAGGACGCCGACGGGGCCGACGATGCGGGAACCCTCGCGAGGCCGCGAACCTCGGTCCAGACCCCGCTGCTCTCGACCGGGTCCGCCGGCTTCGCCCAGCTGATGGACGAACTCACCTTCACGGTGGCCGAGCCCGTTCCTGAGCGGGTGTCCGGGGCGCTTCCCCTGCGCGAGCCGGAGCCGTCCGGTTCCGTGACCGGTGCCGTGACCGGCGCCGGCGCACCGCGTGACGCGGGGACACGCCAACGGCCGGCGACCCTTTCGGTCCTGGCCGGGCATCCGTTGCCAGGACGGGCGGGCATGGCCGCCGTGCCGCGACCCTTCACCCATCCCGGAGACCTCGTCGTGCTCGTCGGCGCGCCCGCGGAGACCCTGCGTGTCGCCGGGATGATGGCCGCCATGGACGGGGCCGCCGAGGTGCTCGTGGCCGGCTCCGTGGTGTCGGAGGGGGCCCGTCGCGTCGACGACCGGCGCTCTGCCCTCGCGGCGCGCGCCGGGGGAGTCGCCCGCGGGCGCACGTGTTTCCTCGCTTTCGGCATCGGAGAGACGCCGGGGGACCGCGAGTACCTCGGCGGTGACCTGCTCATGGTCGGCGCGGACCAGACCTGGGTCGTGGTGGATGCCGGCCGGAAGCCCTCTGACACGGCCGAGTGGGTCGGACTTGTCGCGGCGATCATTCCGATCGACGCGGTCGCCGTGGTCGGGTCGACGACGACATCCTCCCCGGAAACCGTCGACGACCTCGGGATTCCGGTCGGCTGGGTCGACGGCGCCCCGGCAGCATCCGCGACGCTCGGACCGCCAGCAGCCCGCCTCCCTGACGCGCCCGATGCCCGCGCTAGGCTGGCATGATGCTGGTTCTCACGCGCAAGCCGGGGGAGAAAATCCTCATCGGCGATGACATCGTCATCACCGTCCTCGATGTGCGCGGCGACAGCATCCGCATCGGTGTCGACGCCCCGCGCGGTGTCAAGATCCAGCGCGACGAGGTGCTCCGAGCGGTCATCGAGGCGAACCTGTCCGCGAGCCGGAGCGGGAGCCTCTCCGACGAGGACGCCGAGGCCGCGGAGGCACACCTCAAGGCGGCCCTCGGCCTGTTGCGCCCGCCGATCGCGGCACCTGCAGCCGGAAACCCTGCAGCCGGTAACCCCGCAGCCGGGGAGCCCGCGTCCGCCACGCACCCACCGGTCCCGCACCCGCCGATTCCGGCGGCGTAGGCGGCGCCATCCGCCCCGGAGTCACGGAAAAAGCACCTTCGTCGAGTCGACGAAGGTGCTCCTTCCGCAACTGGGCGGACGTGCCGAACGGGGGGTTCCGGAACTATCCGGCAGTCGGGTTCAGGGTGGTGCGGTCCAGGCGGGCGACGCCGATCTTCGAGTCGGCCATGCCGTAGAAGACGTAGGTCCGGCCCTCGATCTCCTCGATCGCGGTCGGGAAGACCACGTTCGGCACGATGCCGCTGAGCTCGTCGGGCGTCTCGGCCTTCAGGAGCGGTTCGGTCGTGCGATGCAGGATGATCGTCGGGTCGTCCGCGTCGAGGATCATGGCCCCCGCCGCGTAGTTCACCTTCTGCTGCTGCGAGAACGCGCCGTCGATCACGCCCGTGACGCCGTGGTGCAGGAGCAGCCAGCCCTCCGGCACCCGCAGCGGGGCGGGTCCGCCGCCGATCTTGAGTTCTTCGAACGCGAACTCCGGCCCGGCGAGGAATCGGTGGCCGCTCCAGAACGCGAGCTTCGTCACGTCGGCGAGCACATCCGCGACCGGCACGTAGCTGATCCAGATGCTCTGCCTGGTGTCGGTGACCCCGGCGGGCACCCGGATGCCTTCACCCGGCTTGACCTCGCCGAGGTCCCACATCGGCCGGTGCAGCACCGCGAAGGACTCCACGCCGTTCGGACCAGTGACGGGCTCCGGGAAGAAGACGGTGTCCTTGTTGTGGAACAGGTTCAGGTCCATGTCCAGTGCTTCGTCGAAGGCGAAGAGCACCGGGCCGAGCCTGCGCCAGCTGCGGAGGTCGGCGGAGACCGCGAGGGCCGTGCGCGGGCCGAGCGGGCCGTATGCGACATAGGTCATCACGTGCAGGCCGAGCCGCGGGACGAAGGTGACGCGCGGGTCTTCGACGCCGGCGTTGTGGGCGCCGCGTTCCCAGCCCTGGTCGGGCTCGAGGACGACGCCCTCGCGCTCGACGCCCGTCGGCACGCCGTCGGTGATGATCACGCGGGCGAGTCCGACCCTGGAGACGTTCCCGGTCGCGACGAGGCGGGGAAGCAGGTACAGGGTGCCGTCTGGCGTGTGCCCGGAGCCGGGGTTGAGCACGCCCTCCGCCTCGAGGGCGTTGCCCGGTTCCGGCGTCATGACGACGCCCATCCGGGTGAGGCGGTAGGGGAATGCCGCGCCGGGCATCCGTTTCGGGGCGGAGGCGTGCGGCACGTTCGCCGGGGAGGGGGCGGACGAAGGGACGGGGGATGCTGCAGTGGATTCGCGCATGACTAGCCTTTCACGCCTGAACCGATGTCGGTCGAGACGAAGTGTCGTTGGAAGAGGATGAAGAGGATGACGGCGGGTCCGGCCAGCACGCAGGCGCCGGCGAGGACCGCTCCGAAGGGGTTCGCCGCGGAGGCCGCGACGGTGCTGATGTAGTTGGCGAGGGCGACAGCGAGCGGCTGCATCGAGGCCTGCTTGGTGACCAGGAACGGCCAGAGGAATTCGTTCCACGGGCCGATGAAGGTCAGCAGCACGACGGTGAGCAGGGCGGGGCGCACCAGCGGGAGGGCGATCCGCCAGAGCAGCACGACCTCGCCGGCACCGTCGATCCTGGCCGCGTCGAAGAGCTCGCGGGGGACCTGCAGGAAGTACTGCCGGAAGATGATCACGGCCGTCGAGTTGATCGCGAACGGCAGGATCATGCCGAGGTAGTTGTCGGCAAGGCCGTAGTCCCTCGCGATCATCACGTAGAGCGGGATCATCAGCAGCTGGAACGGAACGACCTGCACGAGCAGAACGAGCGCGAAGGTGATTCCGCGGCCGCGCCACTGCAGCTGGGCGAGCGCGTAGCCGACGAGGACTCCGAAGACGAGGGTGCCGACGATCACACCGCCGGTGAAGATGCCGGAGTTGAGCAGGGTCTGCATCAGGTTGACGCGGCTGTTGATGTCCGCGTAGTTCTCGAGGGTGAGGTTGGCCGGGTTCGGGAATGCTCCCGCGATGGAGGTGTCCGGCGACTTCTGGAGTGAGCCGACGATCATGTAGTAGAACGGGAACAGGAACGCCACGGCTCCGATGGTGAGCACGACGCCGCGGAGGATGTTCTGTCCGCGGCTCATGCCGCTGGTCGTGCGCCTTCCCGGTGCGCGCGTGCTGATTGTGCCCGTACCCGTGTCTGGTGTGCGCTTGCTCATGATTCGTCACCTCCGGCGATCTTGCGCTGGATGAAGGCGATGATGAGCACGCCGATCACCAGGATGATTCCGATCGCGGACGCGGTGTCCGGGTTGCCCTGCTCGATACCCTTCTGGTACATCAGCAGCACGGGAGAGGTCGATGCCCCGTTCGGGCCGCCGCCGCCGGTGAGGAGGTACGGCTCGGTGAAGAGGTTCGCTCCCGTCACTGTGGAGAGCAGCAGCACGAGCACCGTCGCCGGGCGCACGCCGGGGATCGTGACGGAGAAGAACTTGCGGATCGCACCGGCGCCGTCTGTCGAGGCGGCCTCGTAGAGCTCCGTCGACACGCTCTGCAGCGCGGCGAGGTACAGCAGAATGTAGAAGCCGAGCTGCTTCCAGGTCACGAACAGGGCGATCGTGGGCATCGCCCAGGTCGGGCTGATCAGCCAGGACGGGTCGGGGGCGAGCGGGCCGAGGATCTGGTTGACGAGGCCGCCGCCGCTGAAGAGGAAGAGCCAGACGCCGACGACCGCGACGCTCGCGGTGACGTAGGGCACGTAGTACGCGACCCGCAGGAAGGTGCGGCCGCGCACGGCCTTGTTGAGTGCCGTCGCGAGCACGAGCGAGAGCACGACGGTCAGCGGCACGTTGATCAGCAGGAAGATGCCGACGTTCCCGAAGGAGCGGATCACGGCCGGGTCGGAGAGCACCTCCTGGAAGTTGTCGAGGCCCACGAACGGCCGGTCGACCTGGGCGCCGGGGGCGGCGAAGAAGTAGTCGTGGAAGGCCATGTACACCGCGAAGACGAGCGGGTACGCGAAGACGGCGATCACGAAGACGAGGTAGGGGGCGCTGAGCAGGAGCCCGATCGGGTTCCGGCCCAGCCACGGGCGGCGCCGATCACTTCCTCGCTGCTCTTGCCGGCCGGGATCTCCTGCGCGGTGACGGTTTCGTTCGGGTGGTCGG
>NZ_JASJVF010000176.1:0-6977 GCF_035019805.1 Cryobacterium sp. 10I1 | reverse complement strand
AGCACGATCGCAGTCTTCAGCGCGCTCGTCTTCACCGGAATGCGCACTATGGGTCGACGAAAGGGTTTGGCGACGGCGGCGAGGGCAGCGTCGAGGTCGGCGATCAGGTCGGCCTTGTCCTCGATACCGACGGAGAGGCGGATGATGTTGTCTGCGACCTCGAGTTCCGTTCCACGCACCGAGGCGTGCGTCATCTCGGCGGGGTAGTTCACGAGGGACTCGACGCCACCGAGGGACTCGGCGAGCTGGAAGAGCTTCGTGGACTCGGCGAAGGCGCGGGCAGCGGCGGCCCCGCCGGCGAACGCGATCGAGAGCATGCCGCCGAAGCCGCTCATCTGGCGTTTGGCGAGCTCGTGGCCGGGGTGGTTCGGCAGGCCGGGGAAGTAGACGGCTTCGAGGGCTGGATGGCCGTCGAGGTGTTCGGCGATCGCCTGCGCGTTGGAGCAGTGCCGGTCCATCCGCACCGAGAGGGTCTTGATGCCGCGCACGGTGAGCCAGGCGTCGAGGGGTGCGGAGACGGGTCCTGTGGCGAACTGCAGGAACTGCGCCTTCTGGTAGAGCGCATCGTCATTGATCACGAGGGCCCCGCCGAGCACGTCGGAGTGACCGCCGAGGTACTTGGTGGTCGAGTGCACGACGACGTCGGCGCCGAACGCCAGCGGATGCTGCAGGGCGGGGCTCGCAAACGTGTTGTCGACGATCACGGTGACGCCGAAACGGTGCCCGAGCGTGGCGAGCGCCTCGATGTCGCTGATCTTCATGAGGGGGTTGCTCGGCGTCTCGACCCAGAGGATCTTCGTTTCAGCGGGAATGATCGCGGCCTCGACGGCGGCGAGATCGGACAGGTCGACGGTCGTGTTGCGGATGCCGACCGCGCCGTGCACCGTGTTGATCAGGCGGTGCGTTCCGCCGTAGACGTCGTTGCCGAGCACGATATGATCGCCGGGTGCGAGCAGGGCACGCAGGATGGTGTCCTCCGCGGCGAGGCCGCTCGCGAACGACAGGCCGTGCGCGCCACCCTCGAGGGCGGCGAGCAGGGTCTCGAGCACGGTGCGCGTCGGGTTCCCGCCGCGGCTGTATTCGTAGCCGCCGCGCAGATGGCCGATGCTCTCCTGCACATAGGTCGAGGTCAGGTAGATCGGCGGGATGACGGCTCCGGTCGTCGGGTCGAATTCCTGTCCGGCGTGGATGGCGAGGGTGTCGAAGTTCGGGGTGCTGGGCATCCGTGGGTCCTTTGGTGGTGGGCGCTCAGGCGCTGAGGTAGGTGAGGAGGTCGTGGCGGGTGATGACGCCGAGGGGCTTGCCATCGGCGGTGACGAGGAGGGCATCGTCGTGGGCGAAGGCGGCACGGGCGGACGCGACGGGTTCGTTGACGCCGATCATCGGCAGGGAATCGCCGACGTAGGCGCTGATCTTGTCGGTGAGTTTCGCCTCGCCGGAGAAGACGAGCTCCATCAAGTGGCGCTCGTCGATCGCGCCGAGCACCTCGCCCATCACGACCGGCGGCTTGGCGGTCAACACGAGCAGCTGGGAGACGCTCGACACCGTCATGGCCTCGATCGCGTCGCGCACGGTGTCGATCGGGTGCACGTAGACGAAGGCAGGCAGGGTGCCGGTCTTGCTCTCGAGGAGGTCTGCCACGGTGTGCCCGGCCGGGGCGTTGCTGAAGCCGTAGCTGCGCATCCACTTGTCGTTGAAGATCTTGCCGAGGTAGCCGCGACCGCCGTCGGGCAGCAGCACGACGACGACGGCGTCGGCCGGGAGGGTCGCCGCGGCGCGAAGGGCCGCGACCACGGCCATGCCGCTCGAACCGCCGACGAGGATGCCCTCTTCGAGTGCGAGGCGCCTGGTCATGGCGAAGGATTCGGCGTCGGAGACGGCGATGACCTCGTGCACGACGGCGGGGTCGTACGCCGCAGGCCAGAAGTCCTCGCCGACGCCTTCAACGAGGTAGGGCCTGCCGGTGCCGCCGGAGTAGACCGAGCCTTCCGGGTCCGCGCCGATGATGCGCACCGTGTCGCCGGAGACCTCGCGGAGGTACCGCCCGGTGCCGGTGATCGTTCCGCCGGTGCCGACGCCCGCGACGAAGTGGGTGACGGTGCCGTCGGTGTCGCGCCAGATCTCCGGACCTGTCGACTCGTAGTGGCTGAGCGGCCCGTTCGGATTGGCGTACTGGTTGGGCTTGAAGGCGCCGGGGATCTCCCTGGCGAGCCGGTCGGAGACGCTGTAGTACGACTCCGGGTCGTCGGGCGCGACGGATGTCGGGGTCACGACGACCTCGGCGCCGTACGCGGTGAGCACGTTGCGCTTGTCCTCGCCGACCTTGTCCGGCAGCACGAACACGCACCGGTAGCCGCGCTGCTGCGCGACGAGGGCGAGGCCGACGCCGGTGTTGCCGGACGTGGGTTCGACGATGGTTCCGCCGGGCAGCAGCAGGCCGTCACGTTCGGCGGCATCGATGATTCGGGCGGCGATCCGGTCCTTCGCGGAGCCGCCCGGGTTGAAGTACTCGAGTTTGACCAGCACGGTCGCGCCGATCCCCTCGGTGACCTTGTTGAGTTTGACCAGCGGCGTGTTGCCGATGAGGTCGAGGATGGTGTCTGCAATCTTCATGGAAGATCCTTCGTCGAGGTGTCGTGAATGTCACCGCGCGGCCTGGGGCTCACGCACGGGACGGGCGAGGAGTGATCGGGGTGGGGCGTCAGGGGTCGGTCAGCGACCCGGACAACACGGACACTTCAGACGGACGAGCACCCTCCAACTCTAGTACCGCTCGTCGGTGAGCGGGCGGGGCGGAATCACAGGGGCGCTCGGTGCCACGGCCGGGACAGCACCCGAGACGGCGCCCGGGCTCGCGACCTGCTCGGAGTAGAGCCGCGCGTAGACGCCGTTCGCGTCGAGCAGGCCGCCGTGGGTCCCGCTCTCGACGATCCGGCCGCCGTCGACGACGAAGATCACGTCGGCCGCGACGATCGTCGAGAGTCGGTGGGCGATCGCGATCGTGGTGCGGCCGCGGGACGCGGTGTCGAGTGCCGCCTGCACGACGCGCTCGGAGATGGCGTCGAGGGCGCTCGTCGCCTCGTCGAGGATGAGCACTTCCGGGTTCTTCAGGAGCACCCTGGCGATGGCGATACGCTGCTTTTCGCCGCCGGAGAGCCGGTACCCGCGCTCGCCGACGACCGTGTCGTAGCCGGCGGGGAAGGACGCGATCGTGTCGTGGATGCTCGCGGACCGGGCGGCGGCCTCGAGTTCGTCCGCCGTGGCATCCGGTTTCGCATAGCGGAGGTTCTCGGCGATCGTCGCGTGGAAGAGGTAGGTCTCCTGGCTCACAATGCCGATGTGGGAGACGAGGGACTGCTGGGCGAGATCGCGCACGTCGATGCCGCCGAACAGGACTCGCCCTTCCGTCGCCTCGTAGAAGCGGGGGATCAGGTAGGAGACGGTCGTCTTCCCGGCGCCGGACGGCCCGACGAACGCGGCGAACTGGCCGGGCTCGATCGTGAACGAGACCTGGTCGAGGGTGGGCCGGGACTCACCGGCGGCATCCGGATAGGCGAACGTGACGGCATCGAATTCGACGCGACCGGTGGCGGGGCCGGTCTCGGGCACCGCGAGAGCCTCCGGGGAATCCTGGATCGCCGGGACGAGGTCGAGGTACTGGAAGATCCGCGCGAAGAGGGCGCTCGAGGTCTGCAGGTCGAGTGCGACCCGCATCAGGCCGAGCAGGGGGAACAGCAGCCGGGACTGCACGGTCGTGAACGCGACGATCGTGCCTGCGGTGATGTCGGCGGAACCGTTGCTCATCAGCAGGCCGGCGACCAGGTAGACGATCGCGGGGATGCTCGAGAGGAAAATACTGACCATGGCGAAGAACCACTGGCCGCTCATCTGCTGGCTGACCTGCAGTCGTACCTGGTTGTCGTTCTCGTCCGAGTAGCGGCCGATCTCGGCCTGCTGCCTGGTGAAGCTCTTGGAGAGCAGAATCCCGGAGACGCTCAGAGTCTCCTGCGTGATCGCGGTCATGTCGGAGAGCGATTCCTGGGTCTTCGCCGCGATCCGGGCGCGGACCTGGCCGACGCGGCGCTGGGCGATCACGAGGATCGGCATCAGGATCAGGGCGACGATCGTGAGCTGCCAGTCGAGCAGGAGCATCGCGACGAACGCGGCGATCACGGTGACGGCGTTGCCGAGCAGGCTCGAGATGGTGTTCGTGAGCACGCTCGCGACGCCGCCGACGTCGTTCTGCAGCCGCGACTGGATGATCCCGGTCTTGGTGCGGGTGAAGAAGCTCAGCTCCATGGCCTGCAGGTGAGTGAACAGTCGCACGCGCAGGGCGCCCATCACGGTGTTGCCGACACTCGCGGTGAGCCAGGTCTGCCACACCCCGAGCAGCTGGGAACCGAGGTAGATCGCGATCATGAGCCCGACGAGGGTCGCGAGGCGGGGCAGGTTGGGCTCTCCCCCCGGCGGGAACAGGCCCTCGTCGAATGCGCGCTGCACGAGCAGAGGCGGGACCACCGAGAGCGCGGCGCTGATGATCACGAGCACGACGGTGACAGTGAGCGCGGTGCGGTGCGGCGCGAACAGCGCGGCAATCCTGCCGAGGAGGTTCGGTATCCGCGGTGCTTCGGCGTTCTCGGCGCGCTGGGCGACGGGGTCACCGCCGCTGATCCGCCCGCGCGGGCGTCCGTACTGTCCAGGCCGGCCGGAGGGGGCCGACCCGCCACCGTGGCCGTGCATTGCACTCATGAAGCCAGCCTAAACGTCGCCGCAGCGGCATCCGCTCGCCTGCAGGGCACGCAACTGTGCCCGCTCCGGACACCTGTTCCCGTTGCGCGGGGCACAGGTGTCCGTTACGGGCACAGGTGTTGTTCGAGCGGATGCCCGGGCCTGGTCAGCCCTTCGTCGAGCCGGCCAGCAGGCCGCGCACGAAGTAACGCTGCAGGCTGAAGAACACGATGAGCGGCACGATCAGGGACACGAAGGCCGCGGCCGTGAGGCGCTGCCAGTCCTGCCCTCGGGTACCGGTGAGTTCGGCCAGGCGCTGCGTGAGCGGGGCGACATCCGGCGTGCCGCCCGAGAAGATCAGGGCGACGAGCAGGTCGTTCCAGACCCAGAGGAACTGGAAGATCGCGAAGGACGCGAGCGCGGGCACCGCGAGCGGCAGCACGATCCGGAAGAAGACCTGGCCGTGGCTGGCGCCGTCGACACGGGCTGCCTCGATGACCTCGCTCGGGATCTCGGAGATGAAGTTGTGCAGCAGGAAGATCGCCAGCGGCAGCGCGAAGATCGTGTGCGCGATCCAGACCGGCAGGTAGTTCTGCGCCGGGATCATCGGGATCAGCTGGTGCAGCGCCTCCTGCCCGGGCTTCAGGATCGCGGTGAACATCTGGAGCAGCGGGATCAGCGCGAGCTGCAGGGGCACGATCTGCAGTGCGAACACGAGCACGAAGAGTGCGCCACTGCCCTTGAACTTGATCCAGGCAAAGGCGTACGCGGCCATCGAGGCGATCACGAGGGGGAAGATCGTGGCGGGGATCGCGATCGCGAGGGAGTTCACGAAGTACGCGCCGAGCTGCGGGGAGGACTGCGAGGTGGAGAGCAGCACCTCCTTGTAGTTGTCGAGCGTGAAGCCCGGGTTCTGCAGGATGGTCCACCACCCCGTCGTGGTGATCAGCCCGGCGGGCCGGAAGGAGGACACGAACAGGCCGAAGGTCGGCAGCGTCCACAGGATCGCGATGACGAGCGACACGACCGTCGCCGTGCGCGACGTGAGGCGCCGTTTCACCCTGGCCGACTTGGTGCCGACGGTGACGACCTCGAGGGCATTCTTCTTGGTGCCGACGATGGGCAGGTCGACTACGTTGTCGCTCATCGGATCTCCCTCTGCTTGCGCATGATTCGTACGTTGTAGATGACAATCGGCAGCACCATCAGGAACAGCACGATCGCGAGCGCAGCGCCACGGCCCTGCTCACCGGCTCGGAATGCCTGCGTGTACATCTCGTTGGCGATGACGCTCGTGTTGAAGTTACCGGCGGTCATCGTGCGCACGATGTCGAAGACTTTGAGGGTGGCGATCGAGATAGTCGTGATCACGACGACGAGCGAGCCGCGGATGCCGGGGATCGTCACGTTGGTGAACCGCTGCCAGGCGTTGGTTCCGTCGAGTTCGGCGGCCTCGATCTGCTCGGTCGGGACCCCCTTGATGGCTGCAGAGAGGATGACCATGGCGAATCCGGTCTGGATCCAGATCATCACGATGATCAGGAGGAAGGTGTTGATCGGCGAGGTCTGGAGCCACTGCACCGGCTGGCCGCCGAGCCAGACCACGATCTGGTTCAGGAGGCCGATCTGGTCGCTTCCTCCCGACTTGTAGTCGTAGATGAAGCGCCAGATGATTCCGGCACCGACGAAGGAGATCGCCATCGGCATGAAGACGAGGGCCTTGAAGTATTTCTCTCCCCGGGACTTGTCGATGAAGACCGCGTAGCCGAGGCCGATGGCCGTTGAGATCGTCGGCACGACGACAACCCAGATCAGGGTGTTGCCCAGGGTGATCAAAGCAGCCGGCTGGGTGAACATCCAGACGAAGTTCTCGGCGCCGACATAGGCACCCGAACTGTTGGTGAACGCCAGGAGGGAGGTGCGGAATGCCGGGTAGATCAAACCGGCAAGCAGCAGGAGGAGGGCGGGCGCGATGAAGAAAGTCAGCTGCCAATAGTCGCGCCCGCGTTTGGGCGCCCTGTCTATCAGGAAAAGCAGGAGACCGATGACAAGCGCGAACGCTGCCAGTGCCCCCACTACCTGGATTATCTTTCCGAGTAAGTCTGCGGTCGTCATTGGCCGGTCCCTTCAATCGTGCGCGAAGCGGTCGTGCGAGGGGTCGCGTGGAGGTCTTGTGGGTGGTGCAGGTGGTGCGGTCGTGCGGGAGGCGGGTGGCGGGGGGGCGCCCCCGAGGGGGCGGCGCCCCCCCC
>NZ_JASJVF010000175.1:0-7029 GCF_035019805.1 Cryobacterium sp. 10I1 | reverse complement strand
CCGATCAGCTCAATGAGGCCTCCGATCACGAGCGACGTTCCGTAGCCCCAGAGGTCGGCGGCGCGGCCGAGTGCCGGCTGGACGAAGACCCCGCCGAGGCTGCCGAACAGTGAGTCGAACGACAGCACCGTCGCGCGCTGCTTCGACGGGATCATGTCATTGAGGTACGCCTGCCGCACCGGGCCGGCGACGGCGAAGACGAACCCCCAGAGCACCAGCAGCACGATCGCGAGCCAGAAGAGGCTGGTGAGCCCGAGAGCGATGAGCACGACGATGCTCGTGACGGATGCCCCGATCACCGTGGTCGTCCGCCGGTGGAATACTCCCCGGATACGCGGGGCCAGCACCCCGCCCGCGACCTGCGCGAGCGAGAGCACGGCCGCGGCGAGACCGGCGATCGAGTACGCGGACGGGTCGCCGGAGAGCACCAGCAGGTAGGGCTGCAGGGCGTAGAACGCATAGACCCCGACCCCGGAGGCGAAGGGCGCGGACAGGATCACCCACCGGACGGAGCGCCTCCGGAGGCCGTGCTCGATCGACTCGGCGAGAACGGTCCTGGTCGCCTTCAGCGGTCCCTGGGATCGATCCGGAGTGAATCCGAGGTCCTTCATCACGACCGCCGCGAACACGAGCATCACGACGAGCACCCCGGCGCGCAGCAGGAAAGGAACGCCGAGATTGGTCGCCTGGGCGATCACGCCGCCGAGGACCGACCCGGCGAACATCGCAATGCCGGTCACGACGAGTCCCCTGCCGAAGACCGCCTCGAGGCCGTCGGTGTACCCGCTGAAGGTCAGAGCATCGACGAGCCAGGCATCCACAGCACCGGAGAAGAACGTGAAGCCGAGCCCGAGCAGCACGGACACGAGCGCCCACCAGCCGAAGGGCGCGTGCCAGAGCCACAGCAACCAGTACAGCGCGGTGGTGGCCGAGAGCGTGATCGTGCCCAGCAGGTAGGACGCCTTCCGCCCGACCGTGTCCGCGACGACCCCGGTCGGGATCTCGAAGAGCACCATCCCGGCGGTGAAGAATGCGTTCGCGGCGAAGGCCTCGAAGTTCGACAGTCCGGCGTCGAGCAGGAACAGCGTGTTGATGCCCCAGATGAAGGACGCGGCCAGGGTGTTGCCGAGCAGGAGGATCAGGTAGATCCTCTGCACGCGCCGCGCCGCGGGGTTCATGGTCGACCTGGTTCCTCCGAGTTCTGCCTCAGGGTTCTGCCTCAGGGTTCTGCCTCAGGGCTCTGCCTCAGGGCTCTGCCTCAGGGCTCTGCCTCAGGGCTCTGCCTCAGGGGGCGTCCGGCCCCTGCCCGATGCTCAGCCACGCGTCCGGTCCCGCGCGCTGGGCGCGAGCGGCGCCGTCCTCGGTTGCTGCGCGGGCGTTCTTCAGTTCCTCAAGCTGGCGTTCGACGGATGCCTGACGCACTCCCGCGGACAGCTGCCGGTCGAGGTCCGCGTCCGCGGGCGCCGTGAGATCGTTCAGGACGCCCCGGGCGAGCAGTTCATCGGTCGCGGCAGCACGCGCCTGCATCTGCGCAACCCGGTCCCTGGCCCGATCGAGGTTGGCGCCGACATCACCCAGATTGGAACCGATGCCGGCCGCCGCCTCATTCGCCCGCGCCTGGGCCTCGGAAGCTGCATAGGTGGCCTTGAGAGTCTCCTTCTCGGTCCGGAACGCGGTGACCCGTTCGGCGAGTCGCCGCTCGTTGTCCTGCAACTGCCCCTGCTGCCGTTCGAGCGAGGCGTATTGCTCACGAATGGCACCGACCTGGGTCTCGAGGTAGGAACGGCGTTCGAGAGCGGTCCGGGCGAGATCCTCGCGTCCCTGGTCCAGGGCCTCCTGGGCCTGGTCGGCCAACCGCTGGTATCGGGCTCCCATCTCCTGCCCCTGCAGCTCGATCCGTTTCTTCGCCGTCGTCACCTCGGCGAGTCCCTGCCGCACCTGCTGGAGCATCTTCAGCTGCTGTTCATAGCTGTCGTCGAGGGCCTCTCCTGGGTCTTCAAGCCGGTCGAGGGCGCGTGACGTCTTGCTCCGGAAGATGATGCGCAGCCGTGACGTGGCGCTCATGATTCGCTCCCTCTCGTGGTGTCGCGGTGATCGTGCAGGTTGAGTGCGTGCAGTTCCTGGACTCCGGCTTCCAGGGCCGAGACCTCGCGGTCGACCTCCGAACGCAGCGCCAGCAGGACATCATCGGTGAGGTCCCCGCGGCCGCCTGCAACGGTCGCCCGCAGCCGACGAACGAGTCCGGCGACGTCGTCCACCCGTCGTCTGGCCATCGGAAGTTCCTCTGCGAGGACGACGGCATCGGCCTCACTCGTCAACAGCACCAGTTGCGCGTCGAGGGCAGCGCCTTCATCCTGGATCCGGTGAAACAGGCGGGGAAGCTCGCCCCGCGGCCCGTCACTGCCCAGCGCGAGATCGACTGCGGCCTGACCGCTTCCCAGAGTGTCTCTCAGTCGGATGCGCAGTCCCAGGACCTCGCGCTGCGGTCCCCGGCTCAGGGCGGCCCGGGTGCGAAGCGCCGCACCGGCCACGGCACGGCTGCGACGAATGCGTTTGTACAGCATCCGCGCCACCACGATCGTCGCGCCTGCGGAGACGACGAGGATCGCTGCCAATGCCAGAATCACCGCGGCCACTGCTGTCATGCCGGCCACCCTGCCCTTCATGTCCATCCCACGAGCGAGACCCCGTGCTTCACCGAACAAAATACGCTCGCGTCCGCCGAATTGTCTGTAGGCGGTGCGAATTCTGCCGATGCTGGTCCCGCCCGGCTTGGACCCCAAACGGGGGACACGATGTGCGAGGATAGGTCTGGGACGATCAGCTCGGACGTACGCCCGAGGCGCAGAATTGGAATCCCATCGACGAGTGGGGCGCCTCGATCGCCCTGCACGATCTGCCGGCCCTGTCGGCCCTGCGCACGGGCGCGCCGGTAGCAGAAACCCTGATCGGATTGTTCGTTCCCGGCGATGACACCGACCCGGCTCGTCTGGCCTGGCTCAGGATCTCGGGGATTCCGGCCGTCGACGAGGCCGGTGCGACCGTGGGCGCCTTCGCCCTCCTGGACGTCCGCGAGGACCGACCGGAGGACCCTGCAGGCATCGTTGGCCGGCCTGGGCGACCCGTACGTCCTCGTCCACGCGGTGCGCAACATCCACGGGACCATCATCGACTTCGTGGTGGACGAGGCCAACCCCGCGGCCTGTGCCTTCCACCGGATGCCGCAGGGGCAGTTCATCGGCGGCTCGCTGCTCAACCCCATGCCGGCGGCGATCTCCGGGGCGCTCGGCGACCTCTGCGCGGAGGTCCTCGAGCAGGGTGTCCCCTGTCACCGCGACGGTTTCCGGGCCGCCTCACCTCACGGCGACCGGCCGGACCGGTGGTACGACTTCCACGCCGCTCCTGTCGGTGACCGCGTGTCCGTGATCTGGCGGGATGTGACCGGGCAGCACCTCGCCCTCCAGGCCCTGCAGGATTCGGAGCAGCCCTACCGGCTGCTCGCCGAAAACGCCTCCGACGTCGTACTCATGGTCGACTCCGCCGACCGGTATGTCTGGGCGTCGCCCTCCCTCGAAGAGGCGCTGGGCTGGAAGCACGATGACCTGCTGAATCGGATGTCCGCCGAATTCGTGCACCCCGACGACCTGCCGGGCGTGCTGGCGGCCCGCACCAACCAGAACGAGGGCGTGCGGCGCCATCGTCCGTTCCGGGTTCGGCGCAGTGACGGCACCTATCGCTCGGTGTCGACCATCACGCGCGACCTTCACGACGCGGCAGGCCAGACCGCCGGCCGGGTGATTCCCCTGCGCGACGTGCACGAGGAGACCGTCGCGCGGCAGTCCCTCGAGAAGTCGGAGGAGCTGTTCCGGGTCGTGCTGACGTCATCGACGACGGGAATGATCCTCTGTGACCTCACCGGACGCATCCAGGTCGTGAACGAGGCCTTGTGCACCATGCTCCTCCGCGACGAGGCCTGGCTTCTCGCCAGGCGCACCGACGAGCTGGTGCACCCCGACGACAGGGCGACCGTGATCCAGGCCAGGGCCTTGACGATCGCCATCGCCGCCAGGGCTCCTTTCCGCGAATTGCGGATGGTCAGGGCCGACGGGGCCATTATCTGGGCCCGCCGGACCGCGTCGGTGATCCGGACCAGTGCGGGCGCACCGGAACGTTTGGTCGTGCAGCTCGAAGATGTCACGGCCGAGCACGAGTCCCGCGAGGAGCTGCTGTTCCAGGCACACAACGACCGGCTGACCGGGATGCACAACCGGGACTGGATCCTCCGCGTTCTCGAGCAGGACCGTCGTCGTCGTTCCGAATGCATCCGAGCCCGCGGATGTCGAACGTGTCGCGGTGAACATCACGGCTGCTCTCAGCACCGAGCTCTCGATCCACGGACACCGGATCATCCCGACGGTGTCGATGGGAATCGCCCTCTCCACGGACAGTTCCACCGCCGCCAGTCTTCTTCGGGACACCGACTCCGCTCTCTTCCGGGCCAAGAAGTCGGGCAGGGCCCAGTGGCAGTTCTTCGACGACACGATGCACTCCCAGGCGATGGAGCGGCTCACCATCGAGGACGAAATCCGCATTTCGCTGCGGAAGGGCGATTTCGTCGTCTACTACCAGCCGATCGTCGCCCTCCTCGATCGCTCCACCGTCGGCTATGAGGCACTCGTCCGCTGGCAGCACCCCGGGCGGGGACTCCTTGCGCCGGCCGAGTTCCTCCCGATCGCCGAGGAATCCCGGCTCATCCTCGGAATCGATCGCTACGTGCTCGACCAGGTCTGCGCCGTCCTGGCCTCGGATCCCAACGGTGCGACAACGATCAGCGTCAACGTGTCCGCCGTCGACTTGGCCCACGAGTCCTGGGCCGAGACCTTCCGGTCGGCCCTCCGGACCCACGGCGTCGACCCGTCCCGACTCATCGTCGAGGTCACCGAAACGGCCGTGCTGTCACTGCGGCCATCCACCACAGGAAGCCTCGATGCGGTCCGCGATCTCGGCGTCGGCCTGCACGTCGACGATTTCGGCACCGGGTTCTCCTCCATCTCGCTGTTGCGCGACCTCCCGGTCACGGGACTCAAGCTCGACGCGAGCTTCGTCGCGGGCCTCGGTGACGGCAACCGCGGCGCAGATGCCCTGGCGGCAGACCTCGCGGGGCTCGTCGCGCACCTGGGCCTGACCGGTGTCGCCGAGGGCGTCGAGACCGAGACGCAGGCGCGGACCCTGCTGTCACAGGGCTGGCTGCACGGGCAGGGCTATCTCTTCGGCCGGCCGGCGCCCTGGCCCGGACAGGCCGGGCGAGCCCAATAGCCTGAACGACCCGAACGACCCGAACAGGTCTAGCCGATCCTGGATAGCCCGACCAGGACCATGTGAGTGCTGTCGCCGTTCAGGCAGGTCTGAAAGACGAGGTCGTGGCCACGCGGAACGTCGCTGACCATCGCGGTGCCAGCGCTCAGGGAGCCGATCACACCGGTCACCCGGTAGACGCCGGAGTCGATGCCGGCCAGGCGGACCTGCGCCCCGGTCCACCGCGGGAAGAGTTCGCCACCGCAGCCCCAGTGCTCGACGAGCATCGGCGTGCCGTACCAGGCTGTCGTGTCCACGAGCCCGGAACACAGGTCGATCTCGGGCTGCCGGCCGGCGAGCGTGACGGTGGACGTGTAATCGTCGCCCATCGACGATCGAGGCTGGACCGGGCCAGCGCCCTGGTCCACGATCGACGGGGAGGAGAGTACATCGACACTGAGCTCGATCCCGGAGTCATGGGAGTTGTCCAGGCCATCCACCGACTCCGCTGGGCCAGGGAGAGTCCCGGTCGCCACGGTCACGACGGAACCCGGTCCTGACGACGTTGCGCTCAGGTGCTGGCTGGCTCCGAAGACACAGACCGCAGAGACGACCGCCGTCGCGACGAGGAAACCGCCGACGATGAGGAGCCGGGCTCGAACCGACTGGCTACTGTCGCGCTGCGCATCTCTCGTGGGGTACTCCGGTCTCGGAAGCCCGGCGCACCGTGAGGCATCCGGTCGGCGTGACGGACCCGCGAAGCCCCACCGCTCATCGATACCAGCTCACGTTCACCGATCGATCAGGCTTCGTTCACCCGTTGTTCACCTTTTCAACATAGTCCGTTAAGAGTCGGGCAGGCGGCAGCCACGCCCCTGACGAGCAGGCAGGCCACCCGAAGGCTGAATCAGCGGATGAGCCCGGCCTCGCGCGCGGCAGCAACCGCCGCCGTGCGACTCGTCGCACCGAGCTTGGGGAAGATATGGGCGAGATGCGACTTGACGGTGGTCTCACTCAGGTGCAGCCCGCGCGCGATGTCGCCATTGCTGTGCCCGGCCGCCACGAGGGTCAGGACCTCGAGTTCGCGGATGCTCAGCGCCGACTGCGCGTCGCGCACCCGAGCGAGCAGCCGGGTGGCCACGGCCGGTGCCAGTGCCGACTGCCCGGACGCGGCGGCGATCACGGCAGTGATGAGATCGTCCGGCGGGGTGTCCTTCAGCAGGTATCCGGCGGCGCCGCTTTCGATCGCGGTGACGATGTCGCTTTCGGCGTCATAGTTCGTGAGGATCAGCACGGCGGGCGCGTTGTCGAGCGCGCGGATGCGCTGCGTCGCCGCGGCGCCCTCGAACTGGCCCTGGAACTGCAGGTCCATCAGCACGACGTCAGGGCCCAGGCGCACGGTTTCGGTGAGCGCTTCGGCGGTCGTACCGACCGCGGCGACGACAGTGATCGACGGTTCCGTGTCCAACAGGGCAAGCAGCCCGGTGCGCATGATGGGATGGTCGTCTGCGATCAGCACCCGGATGGTCATCGGGCGAGCTCGAAGCTGGCTACGACGCTGGTCCCGTGCCGGTTCCGGTCGCCATCCGGGCGCGTGCTCTCGACCGTGAGCGTCCCGCCCAGCTCGGTGACACGCTCCCGCATGGCGTGCAGGCCGAAGGTGTTGCGAGCGGTGGGGACGGCAGCGGGAACGACGGCAGCGGGTACGACGGTATCGGGTACGACCTGTGGGCC
>NZ_JASJVF010000174.1:0-7083 GCF_035019805.1 Cryobacterium sp. 10I1 | reverse complement strand
GGATGAGCAGCGCGGGCGTGAGCGAGGGGGCGCAGAACAGCACGGCGGCGAAGAGCAGGGATGCTGTCGCCGACGCGGACCACGACCGGCCGGCGGAATAGCCGGCGAAGAACAGCCAGGGCAGCAGCAGGTGCGCGAGGATCGCGGCAGGGCGACCGGCCGAGAACGCTGTGAGGAAGGTCGGGGCGAGCACCCACAGTGCTGCGGCTGTGAAGCGGAGGTACCCGCGGTCGGTCAGGCGGGTCGCCGCGAGCCAGGCGCCGAGTGCCGCGAGCGGGAGGGCGACGAAGTAGAGCAGCACGAGCGAGTACGACGGGGCCCAGAACGTGAGCGAACCGAGCACGGCGAGCACGGCGGCGAAAGGATCTGCGGCACCGACGAAGCCGAGGCCGAGGTCGCGCCAGCCGTATCCAACGCTCGCCCAGAGCCCGGCCGGGGTACTCGACAGCGGCAGGAGTCCCCCGCCGGCGAGGTTCTGCGCGCCGAGCAGGGAGGCGAACATGATGATTCCGACGAGCGCAGCCGCGAGCACGGTCCAGGCGCCGCCGCTCGCGAAGAAGCGGATCTCCGGCCGGTCGGCGCCGAGGCCGACGAGCACCGCTTCGCGCTTGAGGGCGTGCCTGCGGCGGACCTCGGCATTCGTCAGGCGCAGGGACGCGATCGACCCCCAGCCGAGCGTGCGGGTCTCGGCGAGTCGACGGCGGGCATTGTGCACCCGGGAGCCACTGAACGCGGTGCGGAATGCGGCCGAGAACTCGCCGGGAATCGCGCCGGGCTCCTTCTGCAGCAGCGCTCCGATGGAGCGGAAGAAGGCGAAGGGCACGAGCGCGATCCAGTGCAGGGGGATCAGCCACCCCGCGGAGTAGACGAGGCGCCGGTGCAGCTGTGCGGTCCTGGCCACCCGGAGTCGCTTGCGGCGGGCCCGTCCGCGCGAGGACCCGCTGAGCCCGGCGACACCGTCGCCCGCCGAGGCGACGCGCGCCGCGGCGACGACGGACACCCGGCGGCCGGACAGGCGCACGCGCACGCAGAAGTCGAGGGCGTCGTCCGCGGACGGCAGGCCGGGGTCGAAACCGCCGAGCTGGTTCCAGACGCTGTGGCGCACGAGCATTCCGCCGGCGTCGACGGCGAGCACGTCGCTCATGCCGTCGTGCTGGCCCTGGTCGAGTTCGCTCTCGACGAGGGTCACGGTCGCCCCGCCCGGCGTCATCGACAGGCCGACGTCGTGGATGTAGTCATGGGCGCGCCAGTCCATGATCTTGGGTCCGGCGACGGCGACGGAGGGTGCGATCTCGAGTTCGCCGAGCAGCGCTTCGAGCGCGCCGGGTTCGGGGGCACTGTCCTGGGCGAGCAGCCAGAGCATCTCGCTGTCGGATTCCGGCGGCGCCATCACGCGCACGGCGGCGGCGATCGCCTGCCCGAAGGTCAGGTCGGAGTCGGCGGAGATGAAGTGCGTCGGACCGTGCGCGGCGAGCAGCTGGGCCGTCGCGTCGCTGGATCCGCAGTCGACGGTGATGACGACATCCGGCTGACGGGTTTGCCGACTCAGAGCCTCGAGAGTGCGCTCAAGGTGTTTCGCGCCGTTGCGGGCGACAAGGATGGCTGTGACTCGTGCATGCATATCAAGCCAAGCCTAGGTTGCATCGTCGTTGTGCGGTGGCCCCTGGACGGGCGTGCCCGATATGCACGGCCCGATTCACGCGGCCGATGTGGGTGGGAACGGCGTCAGCTGGCGCGCTTGCGCAGTTTGCGCCGCTCGCGTTCGGAGAGACCGCCCCAGATGCCGAAGCGTTCGTCGTTGGCGAGCGCGTACTGCAGGCACTGGGTGCGCACCTCGCACGAGGTGCAGATCTTCTTCGCGTCCCGGGTGGAGCCGCCCTTTTCGGGGAAGAACGCCTCGGGGTCGGTCTGGGCGCACAGCGAATCCGCCTGCCAGGCGAGGGCGTCACCTTCGTCGGGAAGAGTGTGTCCGGTGCTGTCCTTGCGAATTCCGGGAATGCCCAAGCGAACGGGATCGACGAACCAGTCCTCGGGTACTCCGGAACGATACTCGGCTTGCGTCATATCGTCTCCCACCCCTTGCAATACGTGCCCTAATAACTCGTCCGCACTAATTACAGCCGTGTAATTCCCCCACGTCAAGTCGCCGATAATAAACCCTCAATGTCGGCTGGAGAGTTTCGACTCGCCCAAAGACAGAAAATGTGACCTCGCCGGGGGCTTGACGAATATGCGTCCAGAGCCCTATGAAACGGATGCCGCCTGCCGCGATTCCCAGGCGCTGCGCACCATTTCTTCGAGGCTGTGCCGCATCTTCCAGTCGAGGTCGCGTGCCGCGAGCGCGCCGCTCGTGACGATGCGGTCGGGGTCGCCGGCCCGGCGGGGACCGATGTCTGGCGTGAAGTCGATGCCGGTCACGCGGGCGACCGTCGTCATGATCTCGCCGACGGAGACGCCGTCGCCGCTGCCGAGGTTGTAGACGGGTTCGATCGCCGTGCCGGCGTCGAGGAGTCGGGCGGCCGCGACGTGCGAGACGGCGAGGTCGGCGACGTGGATGTAGTCGCGCACGCAGGTGCCGTCGGGGGTCGCGTAGTCGTTGCCGTTGATCCGCGGGGTGCGGCCGGCGAGGAGCGCGTCGAAGATGATCGGGAACAGGTTGTGCGGGCTCGTGTCGCGGAGCTCGCGAGCACCGGAGCCGACAACGTTGAAGTAGCGGAGCGCGGTGTAGCTGAGTCCGGCCGCGACGGCCTGGTCGCGGAGCAGCCACTCGCCGATGAGCTTGGTCTCGCCGTACGGGGACTCCGGGCTCTTCGGGGTCTCCTCGGTGACGAGCGAGGTCGTCGGGGTGCCGTAGACGGCCGCGCTCGAGGAGAACACCATCCGCTTCACGTCGGCTTCCTGCATTGCAGCGAGGAGGGTGGCCATGGCCGTGACGTTCTGCTCATAGGTGTGCAGCGGGCGCTGCACCGAGACCCCGGCGTACTTGAAACCGGCGACGTGCACGACGCCCGTGATCGGGTGATCGGAGAAGGTGTTGAGGAGAAGGGGGCCGTCGAGCAGGTCGCCGTGAACGAACGGCACGGACTCAGGGACGAATTCGGCGTGGCCGCTCGAGAGGTCGTCGACCACGACGACGTCGATGCCCTCGGCGAGGAACGCGCGGACGATGTGGGATCCGATATAGCCGGCTCCGCCGGTGACAAGCCACGCCATGTTTACCCTCGCAGGATCGCTCGGCAACCTAGCGATGCCGGTGCTGCCAGCCTAGCGTTCGGGCCGATTCCGGCGCTGCGCGCCCCCTGCGCCGCTTCGCGCCAGGCGTGCCAGGCGCGAAGCAGCGGAAGTAGCGCGCGTGGGTCAGGGCCAGTCGTCGTCGGGGCCGTGGGTGCGCCGGGCGATCTGCGGGTCGCCGTAGCCGTCGCGGGTCACCGTGCTGAACGTCGCGACGGCGCTCCAGAGGGTGAGGAGGGCGAGAACCAGGACCAGGAATGTCATCATGGCAGGAACTCTAGGCATTGCGATATCCTGCCGCGAGTGGCAGTCTTGCCAGTGTTCGACCATTTCCTGCCAATGCCGTTACCGGAGGTTCGCATGCCCGCCGCGCTCGCCCCTGCCTCGCTCAACAAGGTCGTCTGCATCGCCCTGCCCGACATGGCGCCGTTCGAGTTCGGCGTGATCTGCGAGGTCTTCGGCATCGACAGGAGCGACACCGGCGGTCCCGTCTTCGACTTCCACGTGACGGCCGCCGAGCCCGGGCCGATCCGCACCAAGCTCGGCTTCGACATCATCGTGACGGAAGACCTCTCCGCGGCGGCCGACGCCGACCTGCTCGCGATTCCCGCATTCGACAAGGGCACACCGGTGCATCCCGCCGTGCTGCAGGCCGTGCGCGACGCCGAGGCCCGGGGCGCCTGGGTGCTGAGCGTCTGCAGCGGCGCGTTCGTGCTCGGCGAGGCGGGCATCCTCGACGGCCGGCGCAGCACCACGCACTGGATGTACACGGATGCCCTCGCGCGCCGATTCCCCCAGACCCGGGTCGACCCCGACGTGCTCTTCGTCGAGGACCGCCGCGTGGTGACCGGGGCCGGTACTGCGGCCGGCATCGACGCGTGCCTGCACATCGTGCGGAAGGTGCTCGGGGCATCCGTCGCCAACAACATCGCCAGGCGGATGGTCGTGCCGCCTCAGCGCGACGGCGGCCAGTGCCAGTTCATCGAGGCACCCGTCGTCGACTGCGACAGCGACTCGTTCGCGAGCGTGACCGCGTGGATGCTCGAGAACCTCGACCGCGAGCTGCCCGTCGAGGAACTCGCCCGGCGCTCGCTGATGTCGCCGCGCACCTTCGCCCGGCGCTTCCGCGCGGAGCTCGGCACGACGCCGACGGCGTGGCTCAACCGGCAGCGCCTGCTGCGGGCGCAGCAGTTGCTCGAGGAGAGCACGCGGAGCCTCGAGGAGATCGCCGGCGACACCGGGTTCGGCGGGGCCGCCGTGATGCGGCACCACTTCCTCAAGGTGCTGCAGACCACCCCGACCGCGTACCGGCGCACCTTCGGGGCCCGCCGCGCCGGCTGACCTCCGGGCTCCTCGCGCCGAGCAAAGACCGGCGAGCGGGGACTAGGGGGTTGTGGCGAGGAAGACATCTCCGGCGCCCGCGAAGGTGAGGGTGCCCTCGTCGGGGGTGATGTAGACCGATTCGCCGCGCTTCAGGGTGACGGATGCCGTTGCACCGGCCACGAGGAAGCCTCCGGCCGTGCAGAGCGCGATTCCCGGTCCCGTGAGCGTGAACTGGCGCATCGGGACCCCGGCGGCGGGAGCGGCAGCATCCGCCGCAGAGGCCTCGATGTGCACGAGCGCGAAGTCGTCCACGTCGGGCCGGTACTCGGACACGCCGGGCGTGTGCACGATCGGGGCCAGGTAGGGCACCGGAACCGGAGAGAAGGCGAGCACGTCGAGAAGTTCGTCGACGTCGATGTGCTTGGGGGTGAGCCCGCCGCGGAGCACGTTGTCCGACGCCGCCATGAGTTCGATGCCGAGCCCGAGCAGGTAGGCGTGGATGTTGCCGGCCGGCAGATAGAGGGCCTCGCCGCGTTTCAGGGAGACCCGGTTGGTCAGGAGGGAGATCACGATGCCGGGGTCGCCGGGGTACGCCACGGCGAGGTCGCGCACGGTCGCGAGCTCGAGCGGGAACCGGATCGCGGCCCCGCCCTCCGCGAGGTACACGGCGTCCTTCGCGAGGCTGACCACGCGCTCGACGAGCCAGGAGACCTCGCCGGTGTCGCCGCCGCGCCCGTCACGCAGCAGCCAGTCCACGGTGTCCCGCAGGCCGGTGTCACCGAGCAGCCGGCTCTCGAGGGCGTCGAGGGCTCCGGGCTGCGGGTTCTCCGACGCGGCGTCGAGGGCGCGCAACTCCCCCACGATGCGCCGCACCTCGCCGAGCTCGCGGAAACCGCAGAGCGCCTCGAAGGTCTCGCTCAGCGCGAAGATGATCTCGGGCTTGTGGAACTGATCGCGGTAGTTGCGGTCGAAGGCATCGATGGGGACGCCCGCGGCGTTCTCGAGGGCGAAGCCGGTGCGCGCCCGCTCACTCGTGGGATGCGCCTGCAGCGAGAGCGGGCTCGCGGCGGCGAGCACCTTGAGCAGGAACGGCAGCCGCGGAGGCACCGACCCTGCGTCGGTCTCCCGCTCCGCGAGCGCGGAGCCGAGAGCCCGCTCGGGGTCCGCGAGGATCCAGTCGACGAGGGTCCTGGCCCCGCCCGTGCGCGAGGGATCCTCGATTACCGACGGCGACCCCGGGTGCGCCCCGAGCCAGAGTTCGGCCTCCGGCTTGCCAGACGGAGTCGTGCCGAGCAGTCCCGAGATCGCGGTCGTCGAGCCCCACGCGTAGTCCCGCGGTGTATTGCTGATGCCCACAAACATGACTGCTCCTGTACGTCTCGTGCGACTCGGTTGAGTCCAAACTATCAAGGCGCCCACGGATGCCCGGCGACGGTCCCCCTTGACACTCGCTACCTTAACCGGTTTAGTGGGGAGTGCTGAACCGGTTCAGTACTCAAAGGAGAGTCACGCATGACGCACAATGCCGTTGGTTTCCGTTTCACCCCGCGCCGATCGGCGCTGGGCTCCGTCGCCCTCGCGAGCGCGGTCTCGCTGCTGCTGTGGGGAGCCGGTGCGGGAGCCGCGGCCGCACAGCCCGGCCGGGCGGCCGCATCCGTCGCCGGCGGCACCGCAACCGCGGTCGGCAGCACCACCACGCCACCGGCCCCCGCCGCAGGCCAGCCGCTCACCAACCTCGCTCACCTGGACTTCCTGCTCGACGCGGTTCCGCTCACGCAGACCGCGGAGCACACGACCTACCGCCTCGCCGAGCAGCCGACCGCGCAGGCGCCATGGACCTACGCCAACCGCAACGCGGACGGGAGCTACACCCGCATCGGCGGCGGCTCCCTCGACGCAGGCACTGGCCACTGGAGCCAGGGCGCATACAACGCCGACGACATCGCCCGCACCGCGGTCGTCTACCTGCGGCACTGGAAGCTCACCGGCGACGCCTCGAGCCGCGACCACGCGGTGCAGACCCTGCGCGCCCTGACCTACCTCCAGACCGCGTCCGGCCCGAACGCCGGCAACGTCGTACTCTGGCAGCAAGCCGACGGCACGCTGACCCCGAGCGCAACGCCCAAGGAACTGCCGGACCCGAGCGACTCCGCGGAGTCGTACTGGGTCGCCCGCACCCTCTGGGCCCTCGGCGAGGGCTACGCGGCCTTCTCTGGAACTGGCGCGGGCGGAGACCCCGCCTTCGCCGCGTTCCTCCAGAACCGGCTGCACCTCAGCCTCGACGCGCTCAACCGGCAGTCCCTCGCCCGGTACGGCACCTTCGACGTCGCCGACGGCGTGAAGGTCCCGGCCTGGCTCATCGCCGGCGGGGCGGATGCCTCGGCAGAGGCCGCCATCGGCCTCGCCGCCTTCAGCGCGGCCGACCCCGGCGACAGCGTTGTGCGCACCGCGCTGACCCGGCTGACCGAGGGCGTCGCCGCGATGTCCTCCGGTTCGCTCACCCAGTGGCCGTTCGGCGCGATCCTGCCG
>NZ_JASJVF010000173.1:0-7203 GCF_035019805.1 Cryobacterium sp. 10I1 | reverse complement strand
AGTTACCGGCACGCGCAGGTGATCATGGAGCAGGCCTGGGGCATCCGGGTCGATGACCCGGAAGCGGCCGCCCGGGCCCGGGCCGTATTCGAGGAAGTCCTCGTGCCCGACGCGGAAGTGCTGACCGTGGCGAAGCTCGCCGACCGGGCCCGGAGGGTGCGGGAGCGCACCCACCCGGAGACCATCACCGCGAGGCACCAGAAAAGCGTCGAGGACCGGCATGTGGTGTTCCAGGCCCTCAACGACGGCATGGCCTCCCTGTATCTGACAGGGGACGCGGAGAAGGTGCAGGCCGCCTACCACCGCACCCTCGACACGGCGCTGACCCTGCAGGGCCCGGAGGAAACCCGCACGCTGACCCAGCTGGCGGCGGACGTCCTCACCGACGTCCTGATCGGCGGGGTCACCCCGGACGGACTCGGTGCCGGGGTGGCCGCGCAGGTCAACGTCACCGTTCCCGTGCTGACCTTGTTGGGGAAGAGCGAGGAGCCCGGGTATCTGGCCGGGTACGGACCCATCGACCCCGATACCGCGAGGCGTCTCGCCGCCGGGGCGCCGAGCTTCACCCGGCTCCTCACCCACCCCGAAACCGGCGTGGTGCTCTCGATGGGACGCGACACCTACAAACCGCCCGCGGCTTTGAAGAAGTGGCTCGAGGTGCGCGATGAAACCTGCACCTTCCCCGGGTGCCGCCGCTCCGCCAAGCGGTCCGATCTGGACCACAGTGTGGAGTGGCAGCACGGCGGGGAGACCGACGCGATGAACCTCGCCCACCTCTGCCCGTATCACCACGCGGTGAAGAGCTACACACGGTGGTCGCCGAGGCACCTCGGCGATGGTCGCATCGAATGGACCTCCCCGGCCGGGTACAGCTACATCGTCGAACCCTCCGCGGATATGAGACCACCCCGGAAACCCAAACCCGAACCGAAACCACCGGTCCCGTTCGTGGATGTCTGGAACCTCGACCCCACACCCGACGACCCCACCCCGTTCTGAACGAGGCTTCCGGTGAACGATGCCGCCGGGGGATGACTAGGCCGAGGGCGCCGGCTCCAGGGCGCCGGCGGCGAGGTCTTCGAGCATCAGCTCCGGGTGGTCGCGGACCGTGTTGCGCAACCGCCACGGGGTGCTGAACAGGGCGAGGAGTGTCCCGTCTGAGCGCATCAGCACCTCGACCTGCCGGTCGTGGCCGAGGATCTCGGCGCTCTCCCGGTTGGTGCGGCGGGCGATCTGGTAGGGGAGCGACTCCGAACGGATCGCGGCGCCGAAGTCGTGCGTCATGCGTTCCTCGACGACCTCGAACTGCATCGGGCCGACGGCGCCGAGCACCGGGGCCTGGTCGCCGCGCAGGTCGCTGCGGAGCACCTGGATGACGCCCTCGTGGTCGAGCTGGTCGATGCCGCGCCGGAACTGCTTGTGCTTGCTGCTGTCCGCGGAGCGCACAGCACGGAAGTGCTCGGGCGCGAACATCGGCAGCGGCGGGAACTCGACGGGTTCGCTCTCGAAGATGGAGTCGCCGACCCGGAGTGCCGACGCGTTGACGAGCCCGACGATGTCGCCGGGCCAGGCTTCGTCGGCCACTTCGCGTTCGCGTCCGAAGAGGTGCTGGGCGTACTTGGTCGCGAAGGGCCGGCCACTTGCGGCGTGGGTGACGATCATTCCGCGACGGAACTGGCCCGAACAGACCCGCACGAAGGCGACGTAGTCCCGGTGCGAGGCGTTCATGCCCGACTGCACCTTGAACACGAAGCCGGAGAACGGTGAGGCGACCGGGCGGTGCCCGCCGGCCGCGTCGACACGCGCCTCCGCGGCAGGGGCGAAGTCCACGAGGGTGTCGAGGATGTGCTGCACGCCGAAGTTGAGCACGGCCGCGGCGAACAGCACGGGGGTGGTCTGGTTGGCGAGGAACGTGGCCTCGTCGTGGTCCTGGCCTTCCTCGCCGAGCAGTTCGGATTCTTCGGTCGCGGTGACCCAGGCCTCGCCTTCCTCGGTCGCGGCGACCTCGAACGGCACCCGGTCGCTGTCTGCGGCGGTCGCGCCGCCGGCCGTGCGGGTGAAGCGGATGAACTCTTCGGTCGACCGGTCGATGACGCCGCGGAAGTCGCCGGCCACTCCGACCGGCCAGGTCAGGGGTGTCGGGAGCAGTCCGGTGCGGGTGCGGATCTCGTCCATCAGGGCGAGAGCGTCGAGGCCGGGCCGGTCCCACTTGTTGATCACGGTGATCACGGGCAGGTTGCGCTGACGGCAGACGTCGAAGAGCTTCATGGTCTGCACCTCGAGGCCCTTGCTCGCGTCGACGAGCATCACGGCGGCGTCGACCGCGGACAGGACCCGGTAGGTGTCTTCGGAGAAGTCGGCGTGGCCGGGGGTGTCGACGAGGTTGATCACGCTGTCGCGGTATTCGAACTGGATTGCCGCGCTCGTCACCGAGATGCCACGGGCCTGCTCCATCGCCATCCAGTCGCTCACGGTCCCACGGCGGCCGGCCTTGCCGTGGGTCGCGCCCGCCGTCGTGATGGCGTGCGCGTGCAGGAGGAGCGCCTCGGTGAGGGTCGACTTTCCCGCGTCGGGGTGGCTGATCACGGCGAAGGTGCGCCGCCTGCGCGCCTCTGCGGTGATCTCGGTCGCGGGTGCGCCGGTCGTCGGCACGCCGGTGGTGGGCTGCGTCATGGATCCTTCTTTCGCGGCTGATTCGTTCGGGCTCACGCCTGCTCAGAAGGCCGTAACCGGAATCGTTCCCGTTCAACTCTATCCGGCGTGGCGCGGCGATCTCGCGGCAGACGCCCAGCATCCGTTTTGATAACGGTTCGGGCGTGTCCTTTCCGTGCGCCGATTCGCGGGTTACTCTCAGTTTTGGGGCCACACCCAGCAGTCGCGGTAAGCAGTAAGGAGTGACGGATGATCCAGTCAGGCATTCAGGATTCCGAGCGTGCTCTTCACCCGGCCTCTGCCCACGTGGCCGCGCACCCGCTCCAGGGGCCGCCGCCGATCTCCGTCTCGATCCCGGTCCAGCCGGACGGGCGCCTCCCTCTCGTCGGCGCCCGGCGCACCATCGCGGATACAGACCTCTCCGTGCACCCGGTCGCCCTCGGCTCGAGCGTCTTCGGCTGGACCGCGGACGGCGAGACGAGCCACCGTATCCTCGACCGGCACCGTGCACTCGGCGGCAACTTCCTCGACACCGCGGACAGCTACACCTCCGGACGGAGCGAAGTGATCATCGGCTCCTGGCTGCGTTCCCGCAAGGCGCGCGACAGCACCGTGATCGCCACCAAGATCGGCAAGAACCGGGACAACCCCGGACTGTCCTCCCGGAGCATCATCGGCGCGGTCCAGGCGTCCCTCGACCGGTTGGGCACCGACTACATCGACCTGCTGCACTTCCACTTCGACGATCCGACCGTGCCGCTCGAGGAAAGCCTCGGCGCCGTCGACGTGCTGATGCGCAGCGGCCAGGTGCGGTACCTCGCCGCCTCGAACTTCTCCGGGGAGCGCCTGATGGAAGCCCGCATCCTCGCCGCGAACGGCCTGCCGCGCTTCGTCGCCCTGCAGACCGAGTACAGCCTGCTGCAGCGCAGAGGCTTCGAGTCCTCGCTGTCCCTCGTCACCCGGGCCCAGGGCCTCGCGGTCCTGCCCTACTTCTCCCTCGCGCACGGCTTCCTGGCCGGCCGGTACCGCTCCAAGGCCGACCTGCACAGCACGACGAGGGATGCCCGCGCCGCGAAGCACCTCAGCAGGCCCGGGCTGAGGGTCCTCAGCGTCGTGGACCGGATCGCGGCCGACCACGACACCGGGGCCGCATCGATCGCGCTCGCGTGGCTCCTCGCGCAGGCCGGGGTCACGGCGCCCGTCGCAGGGGCCAGCCAGCCCGACCAGGTGGATTCCCTCATCGCGGCCGCCGGAATCCGGCTCACCCGCAGCGACATGGTCGACCTCGAGCGGGTGACGGGGCTCGCTGCCGGCCGCTGACGCCGACGCCGCCCGCCGCTCGAATTCGGTTCCGCGAGGCACCCTGATGCCGTCGGTGCCGTGACGTAGGGTGGTGGTGTCATGAACAGCGCCGTTGAATTTCCCCTCACACTCGCCGAGTTGTCCTTCCGAGCCGCCGGCGAATCCGTCGTGCGCCGGACCGTCCTCCCGAGCGGTGTGCGCATTCTCAGCGAGCACGTCCCCGGCAGCCGCAGCCTGACGATCGGCTACTGGGTCGCCGTCGGTTCCCGCGACGAAGCGCCCGGGCATTACGGCTCCACCCACTTCCTCGAACACCTGCTCTTCAAGGGCACGGCCAAGCGCAGCGCCCTCGACATCGCGATCGCCTTCGACTCCGTCGGCGGCGAGCACAACGCGATGACCGCGAAGGAATACACCTGCTACTACGCGAAGGTCCGCGACCGCGACCTGCCGATGGCCGTCGAGGTGCTCACCGACATGCTCACCTCGTCCACAATCGACCCGGTCGAATTCGAGACCGAACGCGGCGTGATCCTCGAGGAACTCGCCATGGCTGACGATGACCCGGCGGACGTTGCGAACGAGCGCTTCTTCGAGGCCGTGATGGGCAAGCATCCGCTCGGACGCCCGATCGGCGGCAACCCCGACACGATCAGGGCGGCCACCCCGGAGGCCGTGCTCGCGCACTACCGGGCCAACTACCGCCCGCAGGACCTCGTCGTCACCGTCGCGGGCGCCGTGGACCACGACGTGCTCGTCGCAGACGTGACCCGGGCGCTCTACTCCGCAGGCTGGGACCTGGGCGAACACGCCGCCCCCGTCGGGCGCCGCAACGGGCGACCCGCCGAGATCCACCAGGGCAGCGCGGTCACGGTCGTGCGCCGCCCGCTCGAGCAGGCGAACCTCCTGCTCGGGTTCCCCGGACTCCTCGCGACCGACGATCGCCGCGTCACTATGAGCGTGCTGACCTCCATCTTCGGCGGCGGCATGTCGTCGAGGCTCTTCCAGGAGGTGCGCGAGAAGCGCGGGCTCGCGTACTCCGTCTATTCCTTCGCCCCCGGCTACTCCGACGCGGGCCTCTTCGGCATGTACGCCGGCTGCACCCCGGCGAAGGCGGGCCAGGTCGCCGAGCTTCTCCTGAGCGAACTGCACCGGCTCGCCGAACACGGTGTCACCGCGGACGAGATGAAACGCGCCAACGGGCAGCTCTCCGGTGCCTCCTCGCTGGCCCTCGAAGACTCCGACACCCGGATGTCCCGGCTCGGCCGCGCCGAGATCACCCTCGGTGAGTTCGTCGACCTCGATGAGGCGCTGCGCCGGCTCGCCCTGGTCACCGCGGACGACGTGCAGGCCCTCGCCGTCGACCTCGCGGCCGGCCCGCTGTCCATCGCCGCCGTCGGCGCGCTCGACGACGACGTCTTCGCGGGAATCGTGCCTCCAGGCGTCCGGCCCTGATCCAACGGGTCACCTGGCCCTGTACCGCCCGGCCGTCCGGCCGAACGCCCCGAACCGAAAGAGAACCCGTTGCCCCACTACATCTACCTGGTTCGTCACGGCGAGCAACAGGATGCCGAACACGGCCTGCCCGACGGGCCGCTCTCGGCGCGCGGCAAACGGCAGGCGCAGCTGATCGCGGAGCGCCTCGGCGGCGTGCCGTTCACCGACGCCTGGCACTCGCCCCTGCAGCGCGCGGCCGAGACCGCAGAGATCGTCGCCGGGCGGCTGCCCTCGCTCACCCCGGTTCCCTCCCCGCTGCTGTTCGACTGCATCCCGACCGGCATGGCGCCGGAGACGCCCGCGGCATACGCCCCGTTCTTCGGTGCCGTCACCGAGGAGGAGATCGAAGCCGGCCGTGCGCAGATGGACGACGCCGTCGCCGAATTCCTGCAGCCCCGCAGAGGCGAGCGCCACGAACTGCTGATCACGCACAACTTCGTCATCGGCTGGTTCGTGCGCGCAGTGCTGGGTGCTCCGGACTGGCGCTGGATCAGCATCAACCAGGCCAACTGCGGCCTCACCGTGCTGTTGCAGAAGCCGGGCCGCCCGTGGACGCTCGTCACCCACAACGACACCGGGCACCTGCCCGTGGAGATGCGCACCGGACTGCCTGACCCGCTGCTGTACTAGGCGCGAGCGAGACTCTCTCTCAAGCGCGAGCGGGGCTCTGTACTAGTCGCGAGCGAGGCCCTTCCGGTACCAGTTGGTGGCGTTCGGGTTGTCGTTGTACGGCGGGCAATCCGCAAAGCCGGCGCTCCGGTAGAGCGCTCCGGCGGCCCGCAGGCTCGCGTTCGTGTCGAGCACGAGCTCGGCGGCGCCGAACAATCGCGCCCGCCGCTCGAGTTCGGCGAGCAAGGCCCGGCCCCAGCCCCTCCCGCGTGTGCCCGGCTGCAGCCAGAGGTGCTTGACCTCGTAGCGGGCGCCGCCGCCCGGGGTGTCCCCGATCCGACGGATGCCGCCGCACCCGACCCAGGCCTGCTCCGGGTTCCCGCTGGGTTCGCCGACGAGCAGGAAGACACCGTTCGGCGGCAGGAAGTCCCCGGCCACCGGGAAGGTCGTTCGGTAGGCACCCTGCTCGACGGGGAAGCTCGACTGCCGATCGCTGAAGTAGGCCGTCAGGAGGGCGAGGGAACCGGCATCCGTCACGGATACCTCGCGGAAGACGGGGCCGGGTGCTTTCGGGGTGGCTGGCATGCCACAAGGCTACGTCGGGGAACCCGGTGAGCCCAGTTCGCGCCGGGTCGTGCGGGGCCCGTATGCCGGATGCCGGATTGCCGGATTGCCGCTTGGTAGATTAGTCGTATGACAACACGGGTGGCCATCGTCGGCGTTACGGGCACGATGGGCCGACTGATCAGCGGGCTCGTCGAGGAGACCGACGGGTACGAGTTGCACGCCGGCCTCGACTCGCGCAGCCCGCTGTCCGACATGCTCGGGGCGGATGTCGTCGTCGACGTCACCCTGCCCGGCGTGAGCCAGAGCGTCGTCGACTTCGCCGTCGACAACGGCATCCGGGTGCTCGTCGGCACCTCCGGCTGGTCCCAGTCCCGCATCACGACGCTCGAGCGCCGGATCCGCGGCCGGAGTGACACCGGCGTCGTGATCGTGCCGAACTTCTCGATCGGTTCCGTCGTCGCGACCGCCGTCTCGGCCATGCTCGCCCGGCTCTTCGACTCGATCGAGATCGTCGAAACGCACCAGGCCGCCAAGGTCGACTCTCCCTCGGGGACTGCGGTCCGCACCGCCGAGCTC
>NZ_JASJVF010000172.1:0-7216 GCF_035019805.1 Cryobacterium sp. 10I1 | reverse complement strand
CGGTCCACATCCGTCGCCGTGCTCACCCGGGCCGCATCCACCGTCCGACCGATCGCCTCCACGGTACTCAGCGCCGTGACAGCTTCTGTGTCGCTGAGCAGCCCGACCGGGATCGCCGCCAGGGCATCGGCGAGAACCGCCTGCGCCTCGGCGAGCCTTGCGACAGCATCCGCATGCACCGACGGCACCGAGCCGGCCAGACCCTCCGAGCCCTCGAAACCCTCGGCAACCGCGACCGAATAGGCCGACTCGACGACTGCGGTGGGCTGATCACCCGCGGCCACTGAATCGTGGGCCTGCGGGGTGTGTGACTGGGGATCGGAAGCTCCTGCCATGCCCCGATTCTACCCCGAATCGAATACGAATACGAGACTTACTCAGTTAATTAAATGGCTTACTTATTCAGAAATCAAATTTGATCACGACCACATCGCCGCGCGCGCAACGTCCTCCCGCCTGCGTGTCGGCCGCGGCCTCTGTGTCACGGCGAACATTCTGAGGACTATGCCGTGCCCTACCGACGCACAGCGCTGAGGTCGACGATGTGTACGGTTACCCCGGCGTCTGCGATCAACTGAAGCGCGGCGGGGTCCGCGTCGGAATCTGTGACGAAATCGTCGATCTCGCTCAGGTCGGCCATCTTCGCGAGGGTGACCTGTCCGACTTTCGAACCGTCGGCAACGACGATCACACGCTGGGCGTTGGCAACCATGGCGTGATTGGTGCGCGCTTCGGTTTCATCGTGGGTCGTCACACCCCCTGACACGCTGATGCCGTCGGTGCCCAGAATGGCAGTGCCCACGTTGATCGCTTTGAACGTGTTCTCGGACAGCGAGCCGACCGCCTCGAAGGAGCTCTGCCGAACGACGCCTCCCGTCATGATCACCTTGAGCTTCGGGCGTGCCGCGCACTCCAGCGCAATAGTGAGCGAATTCGTCACAATGGTCAGTCCTGACCGATTACTGAGCGCCCGGGCGACCTCGGCCGTCGTGGTCCCCCCACTCAGGGCTATCGCATACGGTCCAGCGGGGATCATTTCCACCGCACGACGCGCGATCAACTGCTTGGCCTCACGGAACTGGGTATTCCGGAGCCGAACGGGAATTTCGCTGCGGGCATCCAGGGCGCGGGCCCCGCCATGCGTCCGCACGAGCAGCCCCTGTTCGTCCAGGTCCGCCAGATCGCGCCGCAGGGTCGCCGCCGAAATACCGAGCGCCTCCGCGAGCGCGGACTGCGACATGCTCGTCTGTTCGTGAAGGAGCGACAGCACCAAGCGCATCCGCTCTGAGCGCTTGCCGGAGACCGCACGAGGGGTGGATGGATACGAGCCGTTCTGGATCATGAGACGCCTTACCGAAATTGAAACGCGCAGTATTTCTGTCCACTTTAGCAGCAAAATTGCGCGCTCCGCGCACTCTGGCGCAGTATCAAGCCATGGCCATCGTGATGGTGCAGTGCACGGATGGTGTCGAGCCGACATCGCCCGAATCGCACTCCATCACTGCCGGGAGGAGCTCGTCATCTTGCTCGCCACAACTCGCGATCTCATCGACCACTTCGGCGCAGGCAACCGTGCCGTTCTCGCCTTCAACGTGATCACCCTCGAGCACGCCGAAGCCATCGCGATCGGAGTGGAGCGCGCCAATACCGGCGCGATTCTCCAGGTGAGCGAGAACGCGATCCGGTTCCACAACGGCAGGATCTCGCCGATCATCGCGGCCTGCGCGAAGATCGCCGCCGAGTCCTCCGCGCCCATCTCCATTCATCTCGACCATTTCCAGGACCTTGCGCTCACCGAACACGCCATCGATCTGGCGAACGATCTCGGCGTGAGCTCGATCATGGTCGATGCCGCTCATCTCCCCCACGACCAGAACGTTCGCCAGACCCGCGAACTGGCTCGGCGCGCCCACGCCCGCGGCCTCTGGGTCGAGGCTGAGCTGGGCGAAATCGGCGGCAAAGACGGCGCACACTCTCCGCTCGCACGCACCCAGCCCGATGAGGCGCGTGACTTCGTCGCGCAGACCACCGTCGACGGGCTCGCCGTTGCGGTCGGCAGTTCACACGCGATGACGTCACAGGTTGCCGAGCTCGACCTCGCGCTCATCGCCCAACTCGCCGGAATCGTGCCCGTCCCCCTCGTCCTCCACGGATCCTCCGGCGTCAGCGACACGACGCTCGTCGCGGCCATCGCCGCCGGAATGCGCAAGATCAACGTCGGAACGGCACTGAACATCGCATTCACGGGCGGCGTCCGGCGGTTCCTGGCCACCAACCCGGATGTCACCGATCCGCGCACATACATTCGCGACGGCTGCGAGTCCATCTCCCGCACCGTCACGCACCTGTGCACCGTGCTCGACACGGCAGCGGCGCACAACCCCACCACCTCGGATTCAGCCCTCCTCACCGGGCTGGGTACCCGCTGACCCATCCACCCCCGAGACCCATCGATCGAACCACCCCGCCCCGAACAACGGGACGCCCGTGGGACTGCAAAGGAGCACAATGGTTAATCAACTCTGGAACACGGTACGTCGGCATAAGGCGGGTGAAACCGTCGGAATCTATTCAGTATGCTCGGCGCACCCGACCGTGCTCGAGGCTGCCATCCGCCAGGCGGATGCCGACGGAACCTACGTTCTCATCGAGGCCACATCCAACCAGGTCGACCAGTTCGGCGGGTACACCGGCATGCGTCCGGCCGACTTCCGCGATCTGGTCTACTCGATCGCCGACAGGGTCGGCTTCGCCAGGGACCGGCTTGTCCTCGGTGGCGACCACCTCGGTCCCAACCGATGGCAGAACCTCAGCGCTGACGAGGCCATGGCGAATGCCGACGCCCTCGTCACGGCATACGTCGAAGCCGGCTATACCAAGATCCACCTGGACTGCAGCATGTCCTGCGCCGGGGATCCCGTGCCGGCCGGCGACGACCTCGCGGCCGATCGCTCAGCACGGCTGTTGCGGGTTGCCGAGGATACAGCCACGCGCGCCGGCCTCCCGAGCGACATCCTGTACGTGATCGGCACAGAGGTCCCGGTACCGGGAGGCGCGCACGAGACCCTCGGCACCCTGACTGCGACATCCGCCGTGGCGGCCCGAGCGACCCTCGACCGACACCGCGCCGCGTTCGAGAAGGTCGGCCTCACCGACATCTGGCCACGCATCATCGCGCTCGTCGTGCAGCCCGCCGTGGAATTCGACCACCTGCAGGTCATCGACTACCACCGCGAAGGGACCGTGCAGCTGCGGACCGTCCTGAACGACGAGCCGGGGCTGGTGTTCGAGGCCCACTCCACCGACTACCAGGAGACGGGCCGGCTCGCCGAACTCGTCGAAGACCACTGGGCGATCCTCAAGGTCGGACCCGGACTGACGTTCGCGATGCGGGAAGCCCTCTTCGCCCTCGCGAAGATCGAAGACGAGCTCGTGCCGGTCGCGGATCGCTCCGCACTCGTCGAGGTCATCGAACGGCGGATGCTCGCCCGTCCGGACTATTGGGCGGGGTACTACGAGGGCACGGCCCAGCAGCAGCGCCTTGCCCGCCGGTTCAGCTACAGCGACCGGCTGCGTTACTACTGGCCGGACCCGGAGATCGAAGCCGCCGAGAACCGCCTCTACGACAACCTCTCCGCCCTGCAGATTCCGCTTCCCCTCATCAGCCAGTTCCTTCCCGAGCAATACGCCAGGGTACGGGCCGGGAGCCTTGCTCCCGAACCGCGCGCGCTCGTCGTGGACAAGATCCGCGACGCCCTGCGCCCATACGCCTTCGCCTGTTTCCCGACGGTCCGCGACCGTTCCACAACAACCACCACCATCCAGGGAGCACTCCTTGTCTAACCCCACCGCCACATCCACCCCGGCCGCATCGGCGACCATCGGCCACGCCGCAGGCCCCGGGTCTGAAGCCACCGTCCGCGAGATCGCCCAGCAACCGGATGTCTGGCGCGAGGCCTCGGCGAACATCGCCGCCCAGCGCACCGACATCGATGCCTTCCTCGCACCCCTCCTCTCCCAATCCGACTTGCGCATCGTTCTCACGGGAGCAGGGACATCCGCCTTCGTCGGCGACATCGCGGCACCGGCACTGTCGCGACTCCTCGGCCGCCGCGTTGACGCCGTGGCCACGACGGACATCGTCTCGAATCCCCGGGAGAGCTTCGCCGAAGACGTTCCCACCCTGCTCGTCTCCTTCGCCCGCTCGGGCAACAGCCCGGAGAGCAGCGCCGCAACGGTCCTCGCCGACCAGGTGCTCACCGACGTCAGCCACCTGATTCTGACCTGCAACGAAGACGGGAACCTCTTCACGGACCATCAGGGACGCGCACACTCGAAGGTCGTGCTGATGCCGCGTCGCTCCAACGACGAAGGCTTCGCAATGACGTCGAGCTTCACGTCGATGCTCCTGTCAAGTCTCCTGATCCTCGGCGGCGCGAACGACGACGCCGTTGCCGCCCTTTCCACGGCCGCAACGCAGATCATCGACTGCCGCCAGCCCGAGATCCGCGCACTGGCAGAGGCCGGCTACGAACGCATCGTCTACATCGGCAGCGGGCCACTGACCGGCCTCGCCCGCGAATCAGCCCTCAAGGTCCTCGAACTGACGGCCGGTGCGATTGTCACCTACTACGACTCGTCCCTCGGCTTCCGCCACGGCCCCAAGGCCGTCCTCGATGAGACCACGCTCGCCCTGGTCTACGTGTCTTCCGACCCCTATACCCGCGAGTATGACCTCGACATCATCGCCGAACTGCGCACAGCGCTCAGCCCCGAACGCGTCGTCGCGATCTCCTCCCTGCCACTGCCGGCAGCCGACGGCCATTCGTGGATCCTCTCGGACCTCGCGGGCCTGGATGACGCGTTCCTGGCCGTCGGCTACATCGTCATCGCGCAGCTTCTGGGGCTCTCGTTCTCCCTCACGCTCGGCGCCACCCCCGACAACCCGTTCCCGGGCGGAACCGTCAACCGCGTCGTCAAGGGCGTGCACATCCACCCGCTGTCCGCGTCCGCGGGCACCCTCACGAACGCGAGCTGAGAGCCATGTCATTCTTCCTCGGGGTTGACGGCGGCGGCTCAAAAACCGCCTTCGTCCTCCTCAACGACTCCGGACACATCGTCGCGGAAACACAGACACCGAGTTGCTATTACTTCAGCGAGGGCATCGAGCTCGTCGGCCGAATCCTCACCCAGGGCATCGACACGATCACCGCCCAGGCCGGAATCGAGACGAAGGACATCGACCAGGCCTTCTTCGGGCTCCCGGGATACGGCGAGGTCAGCTCTGATATCGAACGACTGAACGCCGTGCCCCGCGCGGTGCTCGGGCACGACCGCTACACGTGCGACAACGACATGGTGTGCGGCTGGGCCGGATCCCTCGGTGCCGTCGACGGGATCAACGTGATCAGCGGAACCGGCTCGATGACCTACGGAGAACGTGCAGGCCATGGCCACCGGGTCGGCGGCTGGAGCGAGCTCTTCGGCGACGAAGGCTCCGCATACTGGATCGCGATCCGCGGTCTCAACGCCTTCACCCGGATGAGCGACGGCCGACTCCCCCGCGGCCCCCTCTACGACGTCGTCAAGGCCCGTGCCGACGTGAACAGCGATCTCGACCTGATCGACGTCGTCGTGAATCAGTGGAAGGGACAGCGAGGGGCGATCGCCGACCTCTCCAAGACCGTCGTCGAAGCCGCCGCCCAGGGCGACCTCATCGCCGCGCAGATCCTCACGGATGCCTGCGCCGAGCTGGCCAGGATCGTCGACACGACGCGCACGGAGCTCGGTTTCGGCGACGACGACACGGTCCCCGTGTCCTATTCGGGAGGCATGTTCACGGCCGCCGCCGTCCGCAGCGGATTCGAAGAGGCGCTTTCGGCACTGCCGCCGAAATACGAGTTACGCACTCCGCTGTTCGGCCCCGCCGTCGGCGCAGCGCTCTACGCCGCGAAGAAGGCGGGCACCCCGCTGTCCGAAGCCGCGCTGGCGCAACTCCGGTCCCACTGACCTCACCCGCACCACGCACTACGCACTACGCACTACGCACTACGCACTACGCACTACGCACTACGCACCACGCACCACGCACCACGCACCACGCACCACGCACCACCAAGCACGTCCCCCTGAGTAAGTCCAAGCAAGTAACAGATGTCAACGAGGAGATCATTGTGAAGAAAACGCAGAGTTGGATATTTTACGCAGCACTATTGGTGCTGTTCTGGGGAGTCTGGGGCGCATTCTCGTCCCTCCCCATCACCCTCTACGGGTACCCGGATGAAATGGTCTACGTGATCTGGGCCGTCGTGATGATCATCCCGGCAGTCTTCGCGCTGCGCGGCCAGAAGTTCGACCGCCGCCCGAAGGCCGCCATGTACGGTCTCCTCATCGGCCTGACCGGGGCCGGCGGCCAGCTGCTCCTGTTCAACGCCCTGTCGTCCGGTCCCGCATACCTGATCTTCCCGATCATCTCCATTTCGCCGGCCATCACCGTTCTCATGGCCGTGGCGTTCCTCCGGGAGCGCCTGCCCAAGGTCGCCGTCATCGGCTTGGTCGCGGCACTGGCCGCCATCGTTCTCTTCAGCGTCGCCGGAGGCTCAGGGGACGCCACATCCGGTCCTTGGCTGGTTATCGCCATCTTCGTCTGCATTGCGTGGGGCGTGCAGGCCTTCTTCATGCGGAAGGCGGCGACCATCGGAGTGAACGACGCGACGACCTTCGCCTGGATGGCCATCAGCGGCCTGATCCTCACTCCCTTTGCGATCATGGCGATGGGCGGCCTCCCGCTCAACGTCCCCTGGCAGGCGCCCGCATTGACCGCCGCCACCCAGCTCCTCAATGCGGTCGGCGCGTTGTTCCTCGTCATGGCCCTGAGCCGAGGCAAGGCATCCATCGTTGCGCCCACGACGAACGCCCTCGCCCCCGTTCTCACTATCGTGGTGTCGCTCGTCGTCTACCAGACGCTGCCGACCATTTTCGGAACGATCGCGATTGTCCTGGCGCTCGTCGGCTCGACCCTCATGGTCTACAGCGACGAACGACGTGGGGAGGCGCTGCCGCCCGCCCTGCTCGAGAACGAGGACAGCGCGCCGAAGAAAACCCACGAGCCCGCTGACACCGTGGGTTAACAGGCACAGTGGGTTAGCCGGCACAGTCGCTGCCAGCTCCGCACCGGCCCGCCCGCACGCGTCTCGAACATCGAGAAACGTGCGGG
>NZ_JASJVF010000171.1:0-7259 GCF_035019805.1 Cryobacterium sp. 10I1 | reverse complement strand
AGTTAGAAACCTAGACGGAGAGCGGCGTGCACTCGTTAAGGCGCTCGGAAACCACCCACGGTAACGTCAGGAGAGCCGAATTTGTGTGCGATTTCGGACGCGGACCCGTCGAGCTGGTCTGGCCAATACCCGGCGAAAATGTCATACGTCCGCCGCCCCAGAAGCAGGGCGTCCATGGTCTGGATTCCTGCCATTATCTGGGCACCGTCTGCTTCGTCGATCAGGGGCGCCTGCCAGCCTCCGAACCTGAACCCGCCGTCGGTGTCTTCTTCAGGGCCCCCGGGAGCCTGGGAGACTCCGTCGAGCGTGGAGAACAGGTCGATGTGGATGCGACCGGTCACGAGAACTCCTTCCGTCGCGGCGCTGAGCCGCCTCATCGAGCACCATGCAGGCCAATCGCCACCGTGTCAAGAACCCCCAGGGGGCCGGCCGGCTTGGGGATGAGGTTACAGGTAAGCGCGAGGCGGTTCCGTAACGCCTCGTTGCGTAACTCGACGACATCAGTTACGTTACTAATAGGAACGTAAAAGGGAAGGCGGTTCTGGTGTCCGAGTCACCGATGGCGCCGCGCCGGCCCGGCGGTCGGGGCAGCGATGTGGGCCGCCCACGCGATCCGGGCACGGACAGGTCGATTCTGCGAGCCACGATCGAATTGCTCGCTGAGGTCGGCTATGCCCGCCTGACCGTGGCGGAGGTCGCCCGGCGGGCCGGCGTGAGTAAACCCGCCATCTATCGACGGTGGTCGCAGAAGTCGCAGCTCGTCGTCGAGGCGATGGTGACCCAAATGCGTCCGGCACGGAGCAGCGCGACCGGCAGCGCCGCCGGCGACCTGCTCTTCTTGACCGAACAGCTCATCGACATCCTGACCCGGACTCCGCTGGGGCGCGTTCTGCCCGGCCTGGTGGCAGAGATGGCCGCCGACCCCGTGCTCGCCACCAGTTATCGCGAGCTGATCATCGAGCCCAACCAACTCGATTGGCGCTCTGCCGTCGAGCGCGGAATCGCCTCCGGCGAGCTCGCCGCCGATACGGACACCGACTTCGTGCTCAACTCGCTTGCCGGGCCGTTGTATTTCAGCCTTTTGATCACGGGTGCGCCGATCGAACCCGGCTACGCGCGCGCGGCCGTCGATCTGGTGCTCGCCCGCTTTGGGACGGGCCCCGGCGAATGACCGGCAACTCGACCACTCGACGTCTGCGCACTCGTGTAGACCCCCTTCCCGTTTACTGAGTGCGGGCGGTGCTCCCGTGAGGACCCTCGCGCGGTGGTTCGTCGTCCTGATCCTGATCGCACACGGATCGCTCCACCTCCTCGGCGCTGCCCACGGTCTTGCCTGGGCCGAGGTGGCGACGCTGACCGAGCCGATCGCGCCGGCGCTCGGCGTGGTGTGGCTCGCCGCCGCGATCATGCTCGTCGCGACAGGAGTGCTGTTCGCGGCCCGCGCACGGATGTGGTGGGTCGCCGGAATCATCGGCCTGCTGATCTCCCAGACCGTGATACTGACTTCGTGGAGCGACGCCAAGGCGGGAACCCTCGCCAACCTCGTGCTGCTCGCGGCGCTCGGCTACGAGTTCGCGTCGAACGGACCGAGAAGCTACCGTGCCGAGTACCGGCGTCGTGTCGCAACCGCGCTGCGTGAAGCCGAACCCGACACGGGCGCGCTGGTGTCGGAATCCGACCTGGCTCATCTCCCGGCACTGGTCGCCGAGCATATTCGCCGCTCCGGCGCTGTCGGCAAGCCCCGGGTTTCGACCCTGCGTGCCACGATCCACGGCCGGATCCGCGCAAGCGCGACATCACGGTGGATGACCTACACCGGCGAGCAGGTGAACACGTACGGCCCAACGCCCAGTCGATTGTTCTGGATGGACGCCACGATGTTCGGCCTGCCGGTTGACGTACTGCACGTGTTCGTCGGCCGGTCCGCCACGATGCGCGTCAAGCTGTGCTCCCTGCTGCGGATGATGAACGCCGCTGGGCCTGAGATGGACCGGGCGGAGACCGTGACCCTGTTCAACGACCTGTGCATTCTGGCCCCGGCGGCACTCATCGACGCGCCGATTGCCTGGCAGCAGATCGACGACACTCATGCCAGGGGCGTATTCACGAACGGTGCGCAGACCGTGAGCGCCGACCTGACCTTTCGCGACGGCGATCTCGTCGACTTCCGCTCGGACGACCGGATGAGCACCTCGCACGATGGCTCGACCTTCACGCCGCAACCGTGGTCGACGCCGGTACGGGACTATCGTGCGTTCGGCTCCCGCCGACTCGCCGCCCATGGTGAAGGCCGCTGGCATCCAACCGCCCCGCCGGGCGAGTTCGTCTACCTCGAATACAACCTCGACGCCATCACCTACAACGCCGGTACTGCAGCGACGCGCGTGTGATCACTCCCGGGAACGCGACCGCCCCGGCCCTTGCCGTCCGGTCCTGCTCGGGTGTCAAATCGACTACAACGGTGCGGGAAAGTCGAGACAACGACGTCAGGAGCTGCTCATGTCCGGAAAAGGCACACACGGCACGTCCAACGGGACGACGGCACCACCGGATCGTCCGGAGAAGATCCGAAACGTTGCCCTGGTCGGCCGCTCGGGGGCTGGTAAGACGATGCTCTCCGAAGCGCTCCTTGTGGCCACCGGCACCATCAACCGGATGGGGTCGATCCTCGACGGCACGACGGTGAGCGATTCCGATCCGTCCGAGATCCACCAGCAACGTTCCGTGACGCTCTCGGTGCTTCCGCTGGTTGTCGACCAGGTGAAGGTGAATCTGCTCGATACCCCGGGCTACGCCGATTTTGTCGGCGAACTGCGAGCCGGCCTCCGGGCGGCGGATGCTGCGCTGTTCGTCGTCTCCGCCGTTGACGGTGTCGACGCGGCCACATCCGCACTCTGGGCGGAATGCGAGAGCATCGGAATGCCGCGCGGCGTCGTGATCAGCCGGATCGATCATCCGCGGGCCCGCTACGAGACGGTTCTGACCGAACTCCAGCGCGCCTTCGGCTCCTCGGTGGTGCCGGTCTACGTGCCGATCCGCACAGCCGGGGAGATCACCGGGTTGCTGGGGCTGCTCTCCGGAACGGTATCGGACTACTCGGCGGGCACCCCGCGTCCCGCCCGTCGGCAGGCGAACGACGTCGAACGCGCCGACTCCGAGTCGGCGCGAGCCGTCCTGATCGAGGGCATCATCGCCGAGAGCGAGGATGAGACGCTGATGGATCGCTATCTCGGCGGCGAAGAGATCCCCCTCGACACCCTGATCGCGGACGTGGAAATCGCCGTCGCCCGCGGGTCCTTCTTTCCCGTGCTGGCGGCATCCGCTGAAACCGGGGTAGGGGTGGCGGAGGTGCTCGACCTGTTGACCGGGGCCTTCCCGTCGCCGGTGGAACGCGGCGTGCCGGCGGTGGCGGAGCTGGACGGTCGGCCGATCGAGACTCTGGCGTGCGATCCAGCTGGGCCGCTACTCGGCGAAGTGGTGCGCACCACCATCGATTCCTTCCTTGGGCGGGTCTGCCTGGTGCGGGTCTTCTCCGGCACGATCCGGGAGGACTCGACCGTGCACATCGGTGGATCCGGGCTGGTCGATCGGGGCCGAACGGACCACGACAGTGATGAGCGAGTGACGCACCTGCAGTTCCCGATGGGGTCTTCCCTCAGCCCGGCACCGTACTGCGTTGCGGGTGACATCTGCGCGCTCACCAGGATGTCGAGCGCCGAGACCGGCGACACCGTGTCCGCTCCGGAGAGGCCGATGCTGGTCACTCCCTGGGAGATGCCGGAGCCGCTGATGCCCGTCGCCGTGCAGGCGGCGACGCACGGCGACGAAGATGCGCTTGCGAGGAGCCTGGCGAAGGTCGCCGCCGTCGACCCGACACTGCGCGTGGAACGGAACGCCGAAACCCACCAACTGATCCTGTGGTGCATGGGGGAGGCGCACGCCGAGGTCGTGCTCGACAGGCTGCGCGGCCAGGGTGTGAAGGTGCAGACCGTCGGTGTCATCACGCCGCTGCGGGAGACGTTCGCCCGGCCCATTGCCGCGCGGGGACGGTATGTCAAGCAGTCCGGTGGGCACGGGCAGTACGCCATTTGCGACATCGAGGTCGAACCGCTCGAACGCGGTGCGGGCTTCGAGTTCGTCGACAAGGTCGTCGGCGGGGTGGTCCCGAACCAGTACATCGGGTCGATCGAAAGAGGCGTCCGGGCACAAATGCAGAAGGGCGTTTCCGCCGGGTTCCCGGTCGTCGACATCCGGGTGAGATTGGTCGGCGGCAAGGCGCACAGCGTCGACTCCTCGGATGCCGCATTTCAGGCCGCCGGGGCGCTGGCGTTGCGCGAGGCCGCAGCCGCGAGCCGGATCCAGCTGCTGGAACCGGTCTCCGCGGTGACGATCAACGTGCCGGACAGCTATGTGGGCACGGTGATGACCGACCTGTCCACCCGCCGGGGTCACCTGACCGGGGTCACGTCGGTCGGAGAGGAACGGAGTGAGGTCACCGTCGAGATTCCGGATGCGGAGTTACTGCGGTACGCGATGGATCTCCGGGCCCTGACCGCGGGAAGTGGACGATTCCGTCGCGCCTACCTGCGGCACGAACCGGCGCCGTTGAATGTGGCGGCTGATTCCGTGACCCTGTGAGTCGGTCAGGTCTTCTTCAGTTCTTTTTCAGTTCCTCAGCGAGCATCACGATGATGCCGCTGGGGCCGCGGACATAGGTGAGCTTGTAGACGTCCTCATAGGTCGCGACGCCGCGAAGCGGAAAGCATCCGTGCGTCGCGGCTATCGCAAGGGCTTTGTCGAGGCTGTCGACGGAAAAGGCGATGCGATGCATGCCGATCACGTTGGGACGAGTGGGCTCCGTCTCGATCGCTTCGGGATGGATGTACTCGAAGAGCTCGAGACGCCCGTGACCGTCTGGCGTCTGCAGCATCGCGATTCTGGCGTGGTTGCCATCGAGGCCGACGGCGGTGTCGGTCCACTCGCCACTGACTTCGTCACGGCCCATGACCGTGAGACCGAGGTCGGTGAAGAAGGCGATCGTTGCTTCGAGGTCGCGAACGGCGATGCCGACATTCTCAAGCTTGATGGACATGCGTTTCATGCTACTGAACCGGATCGATCCCGGACCCTGCGGTCTCGTCGGCCACCCTGAACGCCCGTCGTATTCCGCCTCGCGCGAGCATGAGAACGATGATCAGCACAGTGACTTGAAAGAAACCGCCGAGACGGACGGCATCTCCGAATGCCAGGGCGACCAGTTCGAGCACCAGGAACTTGCTCCCCGGCAGCAGCAGCACCAGAGTGATTACGTTGACGATTCGAACCCAACGAGTTTCCGCCGAGCGGATCCGCGCGACGATATTCTTCTTGACCAAGAGCACGAGTTCAAGGACGACCTTGAGCAGGATCGCCGTCAGCAGTGCCAACAGGAAGCTTTCGGAGATGACGTCGGGAAACAGCTCGATGAACATTCCCAGCACCACGAGATAGACCAGCACGTCGACGAGGTCTATTGGGCGGATCCGCATGCCGCGAGTATAGCGACAGCGCCCGGACCGCCTTCGGACCCGACCTATTCGTTCATCATTCGCTGAGTTCGCCGATAAGGCGGAGTTCGTCTTCTCGGCTGAGTCCCGCTCGTCGCTCTCGGCCCAGGCCGCGAATTCGTTCGTCTGCGAGTACATCGTGCACGGTCTCGTGGATGCTTCGTTCCATCGCCCCGGATTCGAGGAACCGTTGGCGGCTGCGTTGGAAGAACGCATCCGCGCTGCGGGGAAGCCAAAGGGGCAGGGAGCGGGGCCCAGCCCAATAGTTGACTCCGTGTGCGACCAGCCAGTCGTCTTCCGCCGGGATGAGTTCGCCATCGTGGCCTGCGACCTGCTGTGCGGCAGCAAGAACGTCTGCGAGCTCCCGTTGGACGCCGACAGCGTTGTAGGTGCCCGTGAGACCGAGGTGACCGGCAGCGATGATCCACGCAGCGAGGTCCCTGACGTCGATGAACTGCGCGGCACGGCCATGAGCATCGGGTACGAGAACAGGCTCATGCGAGGCCAGGGCCAGGCGAGCCACCCAGTAGCTGAACCTGTCACTGGTGTCGCCCGGCCCCACGATGAGACCGGGTCTGGCGATGAGGAGACGGTCGCCGACGGCCCGGGATGTGACCCGTTCGGCGGCGACCTTGGCGTGGGCGTACTCAGCCGGGTCGGTTGGTTCGGCGAGATCGGCGTCTTCATCGGCATCCGCTTCACTGTTGCTTGCATACACGGAGACGGAAGATACCAGCGTCCAATGCGGGGTGGTGCCGGCCAGAGCCTCCAACGCCCCGGTTACGAGGCCGGCTTCGCAGCTGAGCTCGATGACGTCATCCCAGGTGCGATTCCTGACTGCATCGTAAGCGTCCGACGCTCGCCGGTCCGTGCGCACGAGGGTCGCGCCCGTGGCTACCGATCCCGACTCGCCGCGCGCCAGGCAGGTGACGTCCTCGCCCGCCTCAACCAGCTGCTGGGCGATCTCGCGGCCGAGCCAGGCCGTCCCGCCAAGGATGAGTGTGTGCGTCACGCTCAACAGCTAAGTGCATCAGACATGCGAAGACCGGGCGGTTCGCCACGAGCGCACAGCTCGGAGGAACCGAAGGCGACCGTGGTTCGGGCCTTCGATAACAACGGAGCATGGGTGGGTTTCCTCCGGGGGCACGCGGAACGCGACAACGGGGGATAGTCGTCAGGTCAGGGCGCTCACTAGAGTGGCCTCATCGTGTCGCTCGCGCAGAGTGCGAGCGCGGGGACTGTGCGATTGTACCGCGGCGGCGTCACGAAGATTTCAACTTTTCTTGGGGGACGAAGTGGCAGAACATGAACCGTGGTTTGGTCCGAAGAAACTGGGTGGCGGCTGGGGTCCGCGCACGTGGCAGGGATGGCTGATTCTTGCCGTTTTCACCGTTGCGGTGGTTGTGGTCACGATCATTGCGACGACGCACACCTAATGCGAATTCAGTTCGCGGAGCATCCGGCTAGGAAGGACAGGTCACAGACGTAACCCGTAGACGGAGCGGACGTCTATAGCTCCGCCACGGTCATCCTCTTCGAATTCAAGGCCGATCTTTTCCGCGACGCCTCTTGAGGCCCGGTTATCGGGGTGGATGATCGCGACCAGGTGAGCTGCCCCCAAGACGTTTCGGGCGAAGTGTTGACGCCGACCCAAAACAGGGCCAATAGTGCCGTTTGAAAACAGGACCACTATGTGTGTTTCTACTATGCCGT
>NZ_JASJVF010000170.1:0-7330 GCF_035019805.1 Cryobacterium sp. 10I1 | reverse complement strand
GCTGCGATCGGCCCCGACCGGAAGCTCGTGCTCGTGACCGCCTTCGCCGACCGGGACTGGACGGCCGGCGTGAACGAGGCACTCGCCGGCTTCGCCGCCCACCACCGCCTCGTGGGCATCGCCGGCTGGCACGACGCGATCGCGCCGCACACCGACGTCCTGGCCGGGGACAACATCCACCCGGGTCCCACGGGAGGGCGGATCTACGCCGACTGCATCGCGTCCGCGCTGGACTGGCTCGCCCCCCAGCATCCGTTGCACGGCCGGGACCCCTACCGGCTCGGCCAGGACCCCGTCGTCCTCCGCCCAGTGTCCTAGGAGATCAAAAAAGAAGGGCCCGACCGAAGTCGGGCCCTTCCAGGTGAAGCGGGTGAAGCGTGGGTTACTTGGCTTCCTCGACGGGAGCCTCGGCAACGACCTCGTCCTCGGCCGGGGCGTCGACGACGGCCTCGGTCTCGGCGGGGGCCTCGACGACGACCGGCGCGACGGCAGCAGCTGCAGCGGCGGACGTCTTCGCGGACTTGACCTTCGGGGTGACGGGCTCGAGGACGAGTTCCATCTGGACCATCGAAGCGTTGTCGCCCTTACGGAAGCCGAGCTTCGTGATGCGGGTGTAGCCGCCCTCGCGCAAGGCGACCTGGGGTGCGATCTCGGTGAAGAGCTCGTGCACGACGGTCTTGTCGCCGATGGTGGCCAGAACGCGACGACGGGCGTGCAGGTCGCCCTTCTTCGCGAACGTGATCAGTCGCTCGGCGACCGGACGAAGGCGCTTGGCCCGCGTTTCGGTCGTCTTGATCGACTTGTGGGTGAACAGCGAGGCGGCAAGGTTGGCGAGCATGAGGCGCTCGTGTGCCGGGCCGCCACCGAGGCGGGCTCCCTTAGTGGGCGTGGGCATTAGTAATCTCCAGTATCAAAAGTCAAAAGTCAGTCGGGAGACTGCTTTTAGATGGTTTCTTCGTCGTAGCCGCTGTAGAAGTGGGCGCCGTCGAATCCGGGCACCGAGTCCTTCAGTGACAGGCCAAGCTCGACGAGCTTGTCCTTGACCTCATCCACCGACTTCTGTCCGAAGTTGCGGATGTTCATCAGCTGGGTCTCCGAGAGGGCGACCAGTTCGCTGACGTTGTTGATGCCTTCACGCTTGAGGCAGTTGTACGAACGAACCGACAGATCGAGGTCTTCGATCGGGATCGACAGTTCGGTCGACAACACGGCGTCGACCGGCGCGGGGCCGATTTCGATGCCCTCTGCCGCGGTGTTCAGTTCGCGGGCCAGACCGAACAGCTCGGTCAGGGTGCGACCGGCGGATGCGATGGCGTCGCGAGGCGAGATCGCCGACTTGGTCTCCACGTCGACGACGAGGCGGTCGAAGTCGGTACGTTCACCGGCACGGGTCGCCTCGACGCGGTAGGTCACCTTGAGCACGGGCGAGTAGATCGAGTCGACCGGAATCTGGCCGGCCTCGGAGTACTCGTTGCGGTTCTGGGTGGCCGACACGTAGCCGCGGCCACGCTCGATGGTCAGTTCGAGTTCGAACTTCGCCTTGTCGTTCAGGGTGGCGATGACCAGTTCGGGGTTGTGCACCTCGACGCCGGCCGGAGCCGAAATGTCGGCGGCGGTGACCTGGCCGGCACCCTGCTTGCGCAGGTACGCGGTGATCGGCTCGTCGTGCTCGCTCGAGATGACGAGTCCCTTGATGTTCAGGATGATCTCGGTGACGTCTTCCTTGACACCGGGAACCGTGCTGAACTCGTGCAGCACGCCGTCGATACGGATGCTGGTGACAGCGGCTCCGGGGATCGAGGAGAGCAGGGTGCGGCGCATGGAGTTGCCGAGGGTGTAACCGAAGCCAGGCTCGAGCGGCTCAATGATGAACCGGGACCGGAACTCCGAGATGTTCTCCTCGGTGAGCGTGGGGCGCTGTGCGATAAGCACTATTGATTCCTTTCGGCAAAGTGTCCGCTATATGACACTTGCGAGGCGAGGTGTTGAGTGTGAAAGAAAAAAGAATCGCGCGGGGCCTGGACCGCTCCGTGAGGAGCAGTCCAGGCCCGGCGATCCGCGGCGACCGGGGTCGTCACGAGGACGAACCCGGCCAGTGCGGGTGCTTTAGACGCGGCGACGCTTCGGCGGACGGCAACCGTTGTGAGCCTGGGGCGTCACGTCGTTGATCGAGCCAACCTCGAGGCCGGCGGCCTGAAGGGAGCGGATCGCGGTTTCGCGGCCTGAGCCGGGTCCCTTGACGAACACGTCAACCTTCTTCATACCGTGCTCCTGCGCCTGGCGGGCGGCCGACTCGGCTGCCAGCTGTGCGGCGAACGGGGTCGACTTACGCGAACCCTTGAAGCCAACTCCACCTGAGGACGCCCAGCTGATGACCGCACCGGTGGTGTCGGTGATCGAGACGATGGTGTTGTTGAACGTGCTCTTGATGTGGGCCTGGCCCACGGCGACGTTCTTCTTTTCTTTCTTGCGCGGCTTCCGAACGGCCGACTTGGGTGCTGCCATGAATTTCTCCTGAATCCTAAAGGCGAGACGGGCCAGGCCGAGGCCTAGCGCGCCTTCTTCTTGCCGGCTACGGTGCGCTTCGGGCCCTTGCGGGTGCGAGCGTTGGTCTTGGTGCGCTGGCCGCGGACGGGCAGGCCCTTGCGGTGGCGGATTCCCTCGTAGCTGCCGATCTCGACCTTGCGGCGGATGTCGGCGGCAACCTCACGGCGGAGGTCACCCTCAACCTTGAAGGTTCCTTCGATGTAGTCACGGAGGGCGACGAGCTGCTCGTCGGTCAGGTCCTTGACTCGGATGTTTCCATCGATTTCAGTGTCGGCGAGGGTCTTGAGTGCCCTCGTGCGGCCAACACCAAAGATGTAAGTCAGTGCAACTTCCACGCGCTTATCGCGGGGAATATCAACGCCGGCTAGACGTGCCATTATGGCTTCTCCTGTATATGAGTGGAGGTCTGTAGCAGTGCCCGTTCATCGGCCTCCAACCGATGGTGTCCCCCCTCGCGGGGTTCCTGGCACTGCTATTTTCTGTATTCAGTTGAATCGTTCACCAGGGTGAGCCTGTCGGGTGACAGACTCCCACCGGCTAACCCTGACGCTGCTTGTGACGCGGGTTCTCGCAGATGACCATCACGTTGCCGTTGCGGCGGATGACCTTGCACTTGTCACAGATCTTTTTGACGCTGGGCTTGACCTTCATGGTGTGTCCTTGTATTCGCTGTCTTCGTACCCGCGGAATGCCGCGGGCCGTTACTTACAGCAACTTCTTACTTGTAGCGGTAGACGATCCGGCCGCGAGTCAGATCGTAAGGGCTCAGCTCCACGATCACGCGGTCCTCAGGAAGGATGCGGATGTAGTGCTGACGCATCTTGCCCGAAATGTGGGCAAGAACTTTGTGGCCGTTCGTCAACTCAACGCGAAACATCGCATTGGGAAGAGCTTCGACTACTGCGCCCTCGATTTCGATGACACCGTCTTTTTTGGCCATAACTCACTATCACTAGGTATTGATTGCTGGTCGTGCGGGGATATGGTGCTCTAGACACGCCGCAGGCGACGGCATCAGACACCAAGGATTTACTCTATGGTATGAAGTTGCCTTTTGGCAATTCTTCCCTATAATCCCTTGGCAATTGCTGCTGCCGCCGCCCGTTTCAGTGCGGAATCGTGCTGTTGTGTCGCTTCAGTGCCGATTGTGCTTTTTTGAGCCTGACGGGCCTAGAGCGTGCGCTGCACGCCTTCGACGACGGTGACGACGTCCGAGAAGAGCGGATGCGTCGCGTCGAGCCCGCAGACATCCGTCACGAAGCCCGCGGCCGTGAGGCTGCGGAGCTTGGCCTGGAGTTCGACGCTCTGCTCGTCGTCCGCCACGTCGAAGCGGAGGGCTGCGCCGACCGCCTCGAGCAGTGCCGTCGGGCGGGTGCCGCGTTCGGCGATCTCCGCGGCGGGGCCGATGAAGCGTTCGTGCCTGCTGAGCTTGCGGAGCGGCTGGCGTCCGACGCGCTGCACGGTGTCGGGAAGGGCCGGGTTCTTGAACCGAACCAGGATCTTCTCGCGATAGGCGCGCTGGGCGGCTTCGTCGAGCCCGTGCTTGGCCACCAGGAGGGCGCTGGTCTCCTCCAGGACGCGCCGGGCGCCGTCAAGCACCTCGGGTACCAGGAGGGCGTCCGAGATCTTCGTGACGCCGGCAACGGAGCCGAGGTAGGCGACCGTTGCGTGGCCGGTGTTGACCGTGAACAGCTTGCGCTCGATGTAGGGCGCGAGGTTGTCGACGAAGGTCGCACCGGGGATCACGGGCACGGCGCCGTTGAAGGCGCCGCGCTCGATGACCCACTCGTAGAAGGCCTCGACGGTGACGTCGATGCCACTGCCGTCCGCCTGCCCGGGAACGATCCGGTCGACGGCTGTATTGGCGAAGGCGACGCGGGCGTTGACGGCCGCGTGATCTCCCTCTGCCACGTGGAGCCAGACCTGTTCCGCGAGCACGTCGGTCGCGTTGATCGCGTTCTCGCACGCCATCACGGCGAGCGGGGGCAGCGACGCGTCGCGGGCCTCGAGTCCGGCGGCGATGACCGGGGCCACGAAGCGCAGCACGGTCGGGCCGACGGCGGTCGTGACGATGTCGGCCGTCGCGATCTCCTGGATCAGGGCGGCCTCGTCGGTCGCGCTGTTGATGGCGCGGAAGTTGTCGACCACGCGAGTGGTCGACTCCTCCCCCGCCTCATGCACCGAGTAGGTCGTCGCGGCCTTGAGGGCGTCGATCAGGGAAGCATTCACATCGGCGAAGACCACCTCGTATCCGGCGTCGTGAAGCAGGAGGCCGACGAATCCGCGACCGATATTGCCTGCACCGAAGTGAATTGCTTTCATTCTGCGTTGACCTCCTCGAGGAGAGCGTAAATCTCTCCTGCATTTCCTGCATCGATCAGTTTCTGTACTTCGTCCTCGTCCGAGAAGACGATGGCGATCTTCGAGAGGATCGCGAGGTGCTCGTTGTTGAGCCCCGCGATCCCGACTGCGAACCGGACCGGGTTGCCGTCCCAGTCGATGGGCGTGTCATAGCGGACGAGGGAGAGCGCCGAATGAAGGATCGACTCCTTCGCCTCGTTCGTGCCGTGCGGGATGGCGAGGAAGTTGCCCATGTAGGTCGACACACTCGCCTCCCTGTCGAACATCGAATCGACGTACGCCTGGGTCACTGCACCCGCGGCGACCAGCAGTGCGCCGGCCTCCTTGATGGCGTCGTTCTTCGTGGTGGCCGTTCCCGCGGCCACCACGTTGCCGGGCTCGAGGATCTGATCGGTCACAGTGTGGCCTCTGAGTCCGCCTTGCTCTGGAGCAATTCGACGACCTCGTCGTACTTCGGGCTGTTCATGAAGTTCGACACCGAAACGTGCACGGATGCCGGTGACTTCTGCTGGGCCCTCGCGGTGAGGTCCTGGTGGGTGATGACCAGGTCGGCGGTGCCGTCGAGGTTCGCGATGGCCTGGTTGGTCACCGTGATTCCTTCGATACCGGCCTTCTTGATCTTGTTCCGCAGGACGGAGGCGCCCATGGCGCTTGACCCCATGCCTGCGTCGCACGCGAAGACGATGTTCTTCAGCTGGTGGCCTGCGGCGGCCGCGGTGGCGGCATCCGTGGTGCCCGCAGCGGCGAGGTTGCCGAGGACGCTCGAGGACTTGCCCTTGAGGGCTTCGGTCTTCGCGACGGCCTCGGTGAGGTCGTTGTCGAGTCCGGCGGCGATGTCGCGCTTGCGGCTCGCACGGAGGATGACGGACGCGATCAGGAACGACACGGCCGCGGAGCCGATGACCGAGAGGACGACGCCGACGTAGCTGTCCGGTGCGGTCTGGAGAAGCACGGCGAAGATGCTGCCGGGCGAGGCCGGGGCGCGGAGACCGGTGTGGAACGCGACGTTGATCGCGACGCCGGTCATGCCGCCGCCGATGGTGGCGAGGATGAGGATCGGCTTCATCAGGACGTAGGGGAAGTAGATCTCGTGGATTCCACCGAGGAACTGGATGATGATCGCGCCGGGTGCACTGGCCTTGGCCAGTCCGACCCCGAAGAAGGAGAACGCGAGGAGCAGGCCGAGGCCGGGGCCGGGGTTCGCCTCGATCAGGAAGAGCAGCGACTTGCCGGATTCAGCAACCTGCTGCACGCCGATCGGGGTGAACACGCCGTGGTTGATGGCGTTGTTCAGGAACAGCACCTTGCCGGGCTCGACGAGGATGCTCGCGAGCGGCAGCAGGTTGTTGGAGACGAGCCAGTTGACTCCGCCCTCCAGCATGGTGCTGAAGCCGGTCACGACCGGAGCGATTCCGAAGAACGCGCCCAGGGCGAGGATGGCGCCGAGGATACCCGAGGAGAAGTTGTCCACGAGCATCTCGAAACCGGGGCGGATCTTGCCCGCCCACAGGCTGTCGAGCTTCTTGAGGAGCCAGGCGGAGAGCGGGCCGACGATCATCGCACCGATGAACATCGGGATCGCGCTGCCGACGATGACGCCCATCGTGGCGATCGAGGCGATGACGCCACCGCGGACGCCGTAGACCATCCGGCCACCGGTGTTGGCGATCAGGAGCGGGAGCAGGTACAAGATCATCGGGTCGACCATCTTGGCGACGGTCTCGTTCGGGGTCCAGCCGGTCGGGATGAAGAACGCGGTGATGAGGCCCCACGCGATAAACGCCGCGATATTGGGCATGATCATGCCGCTGAGGAAGGTGCCGAAGCGCTGCACGTGGACGCGCGCTCCGCCTCCGCTCTTCGTGTCAGTTGACGTCGTCGTCATTTCTCTGCCTTTCGTTGTGTGTTCGGGTTGTGATTGCGGGTGAGCGGTGAAACGACTCGCACGGACTAGTCCGTGTGAGAGAAGGTGGCGGCGAGCTTCGTCGCCGCGGCGCGAGCGGATGCCGCGCCGTCTGCCGCGAGGGCGACCGCGGCGAGTTGCCCGGCCTCCTCCGCGCTGAACCGGGCTAGTTCCGCCCGGACGTCGGAGAGTGCCGCAGAGGACATGGACAGGCTCGTGGCCCCCAGTCCGACGAGCACGACGGCGAGCAGCGGGTCCGCCGCCGCCTCTCCGCACACCCCGACCGGTTTGCCGCTGGAGCGGCCTGCTTGGCCGACCTCTCCGATCAGGCGCAGGACCGCGGGGTGCCACGGGTTCTGGTAGCCCGCCACGGAACCGAGGAGACGGTCGGCGGCGAGGGTGTACTGGGTGAGGTCGTTGGTGCCGATCGACGCGAAGTCCGCGTGCTGCAGGATGCGGTCGGCCAGGAGTGCTGCCGAGGGGATCTCGACCATGACGCCGGCCGTCTTGAGCCCGAGC
>NZ_JASJVF010000169.1:0-7332 GCF_035019805.1 Cryobacterium sp. 10I1 | reverse complement strand
CACGCTCCATCGAGTACCTGTGCGTCGACATAGCCGAGTACCGATCTCAATGTGGCGAGTGCACCGTGCCCGCGTCCGCTTCTCCGGCGGGATCGATGTCCTCTCCGAGCAGTTCGAAAAGCGTGGCTCCGGGATCGCGGGTTTCCGCGACGATGGCGAGGGCGGCATCCCACCGGCTCGGTGCCGCCGTTGCGAGGTCGCTCGCGGCGGTGAGGACGGAGTGGCGCAGGATCGCGTGGCAGAGCCGCAGGTCGTGGGCACGTTCGACGCGGACGCCGGCCTCGAGCAGGACCGGGTAGATGCTCGCGGTGTCCTCCCAGACCCAGCGCGGCGACCCGGGTTCCTCCTGGAGCACATACCCGGGGAAGTCGTCCGCCGACACCGGGCGGGCGGCACCGAGAGTCACACCCCCGGCGTTCAGCACCTCGACGAGGAACTCCCCGTTCCCCCTTCGACCGACCAGTATGTACACGCTTTCCATTCTGCCAGCGCGCACCGACGACCCTCGCTGCGACGAGCGACCGCGCACATTGCACGGGAGCGCGCACCAGCGCAGAGAAACCGTTAGGTTCCGCCGGTGCGCCGTATGGATACCGTGAGGACCCCATTCTCCGCCCCGAATCCAGCGTATTCCTATGGAGTACCCCGGTTCCGACCCCGGGATACCCGCGCCTGCACCGGCGCGGTCACCGTGTGGATGGAGTTCTCCTGTGCCCGACCTCGTGCTTGACATCGTCTACGTTCTCGGCGTGATCGCCGTGTTCGCCCTGATCGGCCTCGTGGCCAAGGGAGTCGAGAAACTGTGATCGTCTTCGATCTGCTCGGCGCCCTCCTCGCCGTCGCGGCCCTGGCCTACCTCGTGCTCGCGCTCGTGAAGCCGGAAAGGTTCTGATGGACCTCTGGTTCGCCGTTCTCCAGGCGCTCACCCTTGCGCTTGTCCTCGCCCTCATCTATCGCCCCCTGGGCGACTACATGGCGGCGTTCTACCAGTCGTCGCGTGACAACCGGGTCGAGCGCGGCTTCTATCGCCTGGTCGGGGTCAATCCCCGGTCGCAGCAGACCTGGCAGTCCTACCTGCGCAGCGTGCTCGCCTTTTCCCTCATCGGCGTGCTTTTCGTCTACGTCATTCAGCGAGCCCAGGCGGTACTGCCCTATTCCCTGGGCTTTCCGGCCATCCCGTCGGGCCTGTCGTTCAACACGGCCGTCTCATTCGTGACCAACACGAACTGGCAGTCCTATTCACCCGACGTGACCATGGGCTATTCGGTGCAGATGCTCGGCCTCGCCGTGCAGAACTTCGTATCCGCCGCGGTCGGCATCGCCGTTGCGATCGCCCTGGTGCGCGGTTTCGCTCAGCGCCGGACCGGCACGATCGGCAATTTCTGGGTCGACCTGACCCGCGGGGTACTGCGCCTGCTGCTCCCTGTGGCGATTCTCGCCGCGCTCGTTCTCCTCGCCGGCGGCGTCATCCAGAACCTCACCGGCTTCACGGACGTCACCACGATCACGGGCGCCACCCAGTCCATACCGGGCGGGCCGGTGGCCTCGCAGGAGGCGATCAAGATGTTCGGCACGAACGGCGGCGGATTCTTCAACGCGAACTCGGCGCATCCGTTCGAAAACCCGACCGCGTGGACGAGCATGTTCCAGATCGTTCTCATGCTCGCGATCCCGTTCAGCCTGCCCCGCACCTTCGGCACGATCGTCGGCGACAAACGACAGGGCTATGCCATTCTCGGAGCGATGGCCGCCATCTTCGTGGTCTCCCTCACCGCGCTCACCCTCTTCGAGCTCGGCGGTGCCGGAACGGCCCCACTCGCAGCGGGTGGCGCCATGGAGGGCAAGGAACAGCGCTTCGGCATTATCGGGTCCGCCCTCTTCGGGACGGCGTCGACCCTCACCTCGACCGGTGCCGTGAACTCGATGCACGACTCCTTCACGGCCCTCGGGGGCCTGATGCCGATGCTCAACATGATGCTCGGCGAGGTCGCCCCGGGCGGCACGGGGTCCGGGCTCTACGGAATGCTCATCCTCGCCGTGATCACGGTCTTCATCGCCGGCCTGCTCGTCGGCCGCACTCCCGAATACCTCGGCAAGAAGATCGGCCCGCGCGAGATCAAGATCGCCAGCCTCTACATCCTGGTGACCCCGACCCTCGTCCTCGCCGGAACGGCCCTGAGTTTCGCGATCCCCGCCGTGCGAGCGGATGTCGAGGGCACCTCCATCTGGAACCCCGGGCTGCACGGTCTCTCCGAAGTGCTCTACGCCTTCACCTCCGCGGCCAACAACAATGGTTCCGCCTTTGCGGGACTGACCGCCAACACGCCGTGGTTCAACACGGCGCTGGGCGTTGCCATGCTCCTCGGCCGTTTCCTGCCGATCGTCCTCGTGCTCGCCCTCGCCGGAGCCCTCTCCGCCCAGGACACCGTTCCTGCGACGCGCGGCACCCTGCCGACCCACCGCATGCAGTTCGTCGGGCTGCTCGTCGGCGTGACGGTCATCATCACGGCGCTCACGTACTTCCCGGTGCTCGCGCTGGGTCCGCTCGCGGAAGGGCTGCAGTAGCCATGACCACCGCCTCCGGCACCCAGGCTCCCCCGTTCCTCTCCTTGTCACCACTCACGCCGGACTCCCCGACGGAAGGGCAGCAGTAATCATGTCGACAGTCACCGAAGCATCCACTTCTCCACGGGGCGAGGGCCGAGCGCCCGCTGGAGAACATCCGCGGAAACGCGCATCGAGCGCGATCAACCTTGCCCAGCTCGTCGCTGCACTCCCGATGGCGGCGCGCAAGCTCGACCCCCGGCTGATGTGGCGGAACCCCGTCATGTTCATCGTCGAGGTCGGTGCCGCGCTCACCACGCTGCTCGCGATCGTCGAACCCTTCCTCGGCGGACCGGCCCGTTCGGGCGGCGGCGACGTACCGGCGAGTTTCACCGTCGGCATCGCATTCTGGCTCTGGCTCACCGTGATCTTCGCGAACCTCGCGGAAGCCGTCGCCGAGGGCCGCGGCAAGGCGCAGGCCGACAGCCTCCGCCAGACCCGAACGAGCACGATCGCCAACCTCGTTGCCGGCTACGACGAGGCAGCGGATGCCGCGGCCGAACGGGCCACCGTCTCCGCCGTCTCCTCCGCCGACCTGACACTGGGCGATACCGTGATCGTGACCGCCGGGGAGCTCGTCCCCGGAGACGGCGACATCGTCTGGGGCATCGCGTCGATCGACGAGTCCGCGATCACCGGTGAATCCGCACCCGTCGTTCGTGAGTCCGGCGGCGACCGGAGCGCCGTCACCGGCGGCACCCGGGTGCTCTCCGACCGGATCGTCGTCCGCATCACGAGCAAGCCGGGCGAGACCTTCGTCGACCGCATGATCGCCCTTGTCGAGGGCGCCTCCCGGCAGAAGACCCCGAACGAGCTCGCGCTCAACATCCTGCTCGCGAGCCTGTCGATCGTGTTCCTCGTCGTCACCCTCACCCTCAACCCCATCGCGGGATACTCCGCCGCCGCCGTGAGCCTGCCCGTCCTCGTCGCCCTGCTCGTCTGCCTGATCCCGACCACGATCGGCGCCCTGCTCTCCGCGATCGGCATCGCAGGAATGGACCGGCTCGTGCAGCGCAACGTGCTGGCCATGTCGGGACGCGCAGTCGAGGCGGCGGGCGACGTTACGATCCTGCTCCTCGACAAAACCGGCACGATCACGTACGGCAACCGGCAGGCACGGGAGTTCACCCCGCTCGCCGGGGTCGATAGAGGCGAACTCATCAACGCAGCAGCACTGTCCTCCCTGAGCGACCCGACCCCAGAGGGCAAATCGATCGTCGACCTCGCCATCGAAACCGGGTTCGGGAATCCGGGAACCCTCGACGCCGTCGTGGTGCCCTTCACGGCGCAGACCCGGATGAGCGGGATCGACCTGCCCGACGGCTCCTTCGTGCGCAAGGGCGCCGGCTCCGCCGTGCTCGCCTGGGTGAGCGAAACCACGAACGTCGAGTCGACGATCCTCGACGACCTGAACGCGACCGTCGAACGGATCTCAGAACTGGGCGGCACCCCCCTCGTCGTGGCCGAGGGCAGCGCTGCGGGCAACACGGCGGACAACTCGGCGGTCCCTGGATCCGGGGCGCGGCGGATCCTGGGAGTGGTGTACCTCAAGGACATCGTCAAGGAGGGAATCGCCGAACGATTCGCCGAACTGCGCAGCATGGGCATCCGCACGATCATGGTGACCGGCGACAACCCGCTGACCGCCAAGACGATCGCAGCGGAAGCCGGCGTCGACGACTTCCTCGCCGAGGCCACCCCAGAGGACAAGCTCGCCCTCATCCGGCGTGAGCAGGAGGGCGGCAATCTCGTCGCCATGACGGGCGACGGAACGAACGACGCACCGGCACTCGCCCAGGCCGACGTCGGGGTCGCGATGAACACCGGCACCAGCGCCGCGAAGGAGGCCGGCAATATGGTCGACCTCGACTCTGACCCGACGAAGCTCATCGATATCGTCCGAATCGGCAAACAGCTTCTGATCACCCGCGGCGCCCTCACCACCTTCTCGATCGCCAACGACATCGCCAAGTACTTCGCGATCATCCCGGCCATGTTCGCAGGGGTCTTCCCCGGCCTCGCCGTGCTGAACGTGATGCAGCTGCACTCGCCAGCCTCGGCGATCCTGTCCGCCATCATCTTCAACGCGATCATCATCGTCGTACTGATCCCGCTCGCGCTTCGCGGAGTCACCTACCGTCCGGCCGCCGCCGCGAGCGTGCTCAGCCGCAACCTGCTGATCTACGGCCTGGGTGGTGTGATCGCACCGTTCCTCGGGATCAAGCTCGTCGACCTCTTCGTCGCACTGCTCCCCGGTTTCTGACCCGCCGGACCTCTCCCCAACCTCACTTCCACGGAAACGGACAACGTCACCATGAGTTCCCCTCGCAGCTCGGCCCGCCAGTACGGCGTCGCCCTTCGCGCCATGCTCGTCTTCACCGTCATCCTCGGTGTCGCCTATCCCCTCGCGATCATGGCCTTCGGGCAGGTCGCCCTGCCGAACCAGGCCAACGGTTCCCTCATCCAGGGGGGTTCTGGAGCGATCGGCTCCTCGCTGATCGGCCAGTCATTCACGGATGCCCAGGGAGCGGCCCTTCCGGAGTGGTTCCAGTCCCGGCCATCCGCAGCGGGCGACGGCTACGATGCGGCGGCCTCCGGCGGCAGTAACCTCGGTCCGGAGAACGCGGACCTGATCGCCGCGATCGCCGACCGGACGTCCGCAATCGAGGGATCCGACGGCGTGACCGCCGCCCAGATCCCCGCTGACGCGCTCACGGCATCCGCGTCGGGTCTTGATCCCCAGATCAGCGCGGAGTACGCCCGGATCCAGGTGAACAGGGTCTCGGCGGCCCGCGGCCTTCCGGTCGCGACGGTCAGCGCCCTGGTCGAGTCTAGGATTCAGGGACGGGACCTTGGTTTCCTCGGCGAACCCACCGTCAACGTGCTCCAACTGAACCTCGCCCTCGCGGCGCTGCCCGGCCAGGGCTGAAAGGCGTGACATGAAACGCGGTCGACTGCGGGTGCTGCTCGGTGCCGCACCGGGCGTCGGCAAGACCTACGCCATGCTCGAAGAGGGCAGGCGGCTGCACGCAGAGGGCAAGGACGTCGTCGTCGCGGTCGTGGAAACCCACGACCGCCCTGCGACGGCCGCGATGCTCGAAGGACTCGAGGTCGTGCCGCGCCTCGTCCGGCGGCACCGCGGGATCGAACTCACCGACCTCGACCTGGAGGCTGTCCTCGATCGCGCACCCGCGATCGCACTCGTCGACGAGCTCGCCCACACCAACGCCCCCGGACTCGCCCACGACAAACGGTGGCAGGACGTCCAGTCCATCCTCGACGCGGGCATCGACGTCATCTCGACGGTCAACATCCAGCACATCGAGTCGCTCAACGACGTCGTGCAGCAGATCACGGGTGTCCCCCAGCGCGAAACCCTCCCGGACAGCGTGCTGCGTGCCGCGGATCAGGTCGAGGTGATCGATCTCGCCCCGCAGTCCCTGCGCGACCGGCTCGCCGAGGGCCACGTCTATCCCGCCGCCAGGATCGACGCCGCCCTGTCGAATTACTTCCGACTCGGCAATCTCACCGCCCTGCGCGAGCTCGCTTTACTCTGGCTCGCCGACGAGGTCGACACGGCACTCAAGAACTACCGGGCCGAACACGGCATCGACAGCAAGTGGGAAGCCCGCGAACGTGTCGTCGTCGCGCTCACCGGCGGGCCGGAGGGCGAGACGCTGCTGCGCCGCGGGGCACGGATCGCTGGGCGCGCAGCCGGGGGCGAGCTCCTCGCCGTGCACGTGATCAGCCAGGACGGACTCCGCTCCGCACACCCCGGCGCGCTCGCGGCCCAGCGGGCCCTCGTTGAGAAACTCGGCGGCAGTTACCACCAGCTCGTCGGCGACGACGTCCCGACCGCCCTCGTCGAATTCGCCAGGGCCTCGAATGCGACCCAGCTCGTGATCGGTGTGAGCAGGCGTACCCGGCTCAAGGCGGCCTTCAGCGGGCCGGGAATCGGCACGACGGTCGTCAGGGAGTCCGGAGACATCGACGTGCACGTCGTCACGCACTCCGCCGCGGGCGAGCGGATGCGCCTCCCCCGGATCGGCGGTGCACTGAGCCTCCGCAGACGGCTGGCCGGCCTCGGCCTCGCCGTCGTCGGCGGTCCGCTGCTCACCGCGCTCCTCGTGGCGACCCACAGCGAGGAATCGATCACGAGCGAGGTGCTCAGCTATCAACTCCTCGTCATCGTCGTCGCCCTCGTCGGCGGACTCTGGCCTGCCCTGTTCGCCGCGCTGCTCTCCGGGCTCACCCTCGACTACTTCTTCGTGAACCCGCTCTACACCGTCACGATCGCCGAACCCGCACACGCCCTCGCGCTCGTCCTGTACCTGGCCAACGCGGGCGTCGTCAGCTACGTCGTCGACCTCGCCGCCCGACGAAGCCGCAGCGCCCAGCGCGCCGCGGGTGAGTCAGAACTCCTCGCCACCGTTGCCGGCAGCGTGCTCCGCGGCGAGGACGCCGTTCCCGCGCTCGTCGCCAGGACCCGCGAGGCCTTCAACCTCACCGGGGTGCGCCTGTTCGCGGGCGGGACGTTGCTGTACTCCGACGGCTCGCCCGCTCAGGCCGGCCCGGACACCCCCCTCGCAACGGTCCCCGTCGGGACCCGGGGCACCCTCGAGCTCTCCGGACGCGACCTCGCAGCGTCCGAGCGACGACTGCTCGGCGTGATCGCGACCCAGCTCGACGCCGCGCTCGAACACAGCGACCTCGCAGAGACGGCCAGTG
>NZ_JASJVF010000168.1:0-7397 GCF_035019805.1 Cryobacterium sp. 10I1 | reverse complement strand
GAGCAGGGCCGTCGACAGGAGTACCTTGAGCCACAGCGGCACGCGCGCGCGGGTCCCGGCAGGAGTTGCGCCGGCGGCGGGAGGAACGGCGCCCTGGCGCACGGCGGGGTCAGTCCCCGGAACGGACCGCCAGGCCCCGCACGAACGCGGCCTGGCCCGCGTGCTGCAGGTCGTCGGCCAGCACGCTCACCAACCGGGCTCCGAGGGTCACGGGCGGGTTCCACGAGGTGTCGACGATCCGGTCGAGGTCCTCGGGGGTCAGCGTCGGAAGATAGGCGAGGGTCCGGCTGTGCACGGCGTCGAAGTAACCGCCGAGCAGCTCGGCACTGGCCCGGACGCCGCCGACCTGTTCCGCGGTCTGGCCGTATCCGGTCTCGGAGTCGGAGAAGGGCAGGTCGAATTTCGCGGCCCAGCCGCCGCTGATCCAGACCTCGTCCTCGCCGAGAAGTTCGGAGACATGTCCGTCCTGCACCCGTGTCAGGTGCCAGACCAGCCAGGCGATCGAGTTCGCCTCCGGGTCCGCCCGGTATTTGAGCAGGGCCGGTCCGGCCTGCCGCAACACCGAACGCACCACGCCGCCGACCCGGCCATAGGCCTCACTCAACAGCTCGCCTGACAGCATCCGTCTCCCCCGCTCTGGTTTGTTCCTCTCAGACTAGCTTCGAGGCGCCGAAGCGGAGAAACGCGGAAACGACGCTGGGCGCACGAAATGGGACTACGTTTCCCAATGAATCGTTGGCGGAGCCACTCGATGGATAACCCATCGAAGAGGATGGCGGGACAAGTATGAGCATCGTCGGACCCGACCCCACACCCCTGCCCCGGTATCCCCGCGGGACGCTGCTCCTGGTCGGCCTCGCAGCCGCCACGATCACGGCGATCGGGATGAGCAGCATCCGCGGCATTCTGGCGCCGGTCCTGCTCACTCTTGTGCTGTCCATCTGCGCTCATCCTGTCCGGGTACGCCTGGAGAAGCGCGGGGTGCCGCACGGCCTCGCGACCGGCTCGGTGATCCTCGTCGTCTTCGCGCTGCTGTCCGGCTTCTTCTATGTCGTCATCGTGGCCATCTCCCAATTCGTCTCGATGCTGCCTGGCTATGCCGCGGAGATCCACGATCTCGGCGTCTCCCTTGGCGAGTTTCTCAACACGATCGGCATCGGCGACGCGCAGATCCAGGCGATGACGGAAGGCTTCACGCCCAGCAGGTTCGTCCCCTACCTCAGCGGTTTCCTCGGCAGCTTCTTCGGCATCGTCGGCTTCCTGGTCATCGTCCTGACCATGCTGATCCTGATGTCCTCGGACGCTTCCTATGCGCACACCATTCTCGGGCAGTTGAGCCAGCGCCGGCCGGGCCTCGTCGATGCCCTCAAGGTCTTCGCCGCGAACGTTCGCCGCTACATGATCGTCACGACCGTGCTCGGGTTGGTGCAGGGATTTCTCAACACCATCGCGCTGTGGATCCTCCAGGTGCCCGCCGCCCTGCTCTGGGGGCTCCTGGCTTTCCTCTGCAGTTTCATCCCCAACATCGGCTATTTCTTCGCCATCACCCCGCCCGTCGTGTTCGGCTATCTTGTCGGCGGCTGGCCGACCGTGATCGCCGTGATCATCGTCTACGGCGTGATCAACGGCGGCGTGCAGTCAATCATCCAGCCCAAGGCCGTCGGCAGCGCCGTCTCTCTCAACCAGACCATCACCTTCTTCTCCGTGCTGTTCTGGGCCGTCGTGATCGGGCCCATCGGCGCCATCCTCGCTATCCCCCTCACCCTGCTCGCCCGAACGTTCCTCGTCGACTCCGATCCCGACGTCGCGTGGGTCAGGCCGGCATTCGGCCCGACAGTCGAGACCCGACGTCTCCTGAAGGCGGCCGATGTCGCAGGCAAGAATGCGCGGAAAGCGAAGCCACCCTCATCTCCCCGCCCGACAGCCACGCAAGCGCCGGAGCCCGGGCACGAGGGGTGAGGCGCTCCCATGCTCGCCACAATCGGACGGCTGCTCCCGCTTGCACTCGCCGTCGCGCTCAGCACCACCCCGCTCCTCGTGACGGTGCTGTTGCTTCTGTCTCCCAAACAGCGCTGGTCGGCCCCCGCCTTCCTCGCGGGCTGGATCGTCGGGCTCATCGTCGTCACGGCCGTGTTCACGGCCACACTGACCTGGCTTCCCCCGGCCGACATGACTGCCCTCCAGCCGGCCATCGGCTGGACGGAGATCGTTCTCGGCGCCGTGCTGATCGGGTCCGGCGTGTGGAAACTCCTGCATCCGTCCCCTCCCCGGCTGGCCGAACCCGCCTGGCTCAACTGGATCGCGACCCTCGGGCCCGTGTCCTGCGCCGGGGTCGGACTTGTGCTCAATATCCGGCCGAAGGCCCTCGTTCTCGGCACTGCAGCGGGGCTCGCCCTCAGCGCGCACGCGCTCCCGCTTGCCGAATTGGTGATCTGCATCCTCGTCTACACGGTCATCGGGGTGTCCAGTGTCGCGGTCCCTGTGATCCTCACGCTGGCGTCCCCGCAGACGATGATCAAACCCCTCGTGGCGCTCAAGAAGCGCATCATCAATCCGTCCCAGATCGTCACGGTTGTCGTGGCCCTGATGCTCGGTGCCCTGATCCTGGGCGACGGCATGACCCGGGTCTGAAGCAGCCACGCCACATGGTGTGGCGTGGCGTGTTCGTGACCCGACCGCCACGGGGCTACGGCGCAGGCTACTGAGCAGGCGGCTGCGGGGTGACCGGGGAGACGGGATCGGCCCGCCAGCGTGACCACGGCCATACCCCGTCCATTTCGACTTCGAGCGAGAAGCTCAACACAACGCGGATCACGACGATCACGGCGAGGACGACGACGCTTTGGACGGTCGGTTCGACGAGGATGGTCCGGATGATGTCGGCCACGATCAGGACCTCGAGGCCGAGGAGGATGGCCCGGCCCAGGTCACGACGGAGGCCCACGTACGCCTGGGCACGGGTGGAGCTCCGCAGCACGCGCGGAAGGGCGACCGCGAAAGCCAGGGCCCCACCGAGCACCATGATGATTGCACCGGCAGCCTCGACGACCTGCACGCCGGCCGAAATGACCTGCTCGAAGTCCATGGACATCCCTCTCCTCGTGGTTCAGCGTGCAGACGGTCGGCGGGATGCCCGCTCAGATCACGAGTGTTTGTTCGACAAGACCTTGGGCGACGCTTGAGAGCAGCAGGCGGTTTGCCCGGGCATACGTCCTCAGCAGGGTGAACGCTTCCTCCATCGACACGCCTCGGGAGTGCGCAAGTACGCCCTTGGCCTGCTCAATGACCACCCGGGAGGTCAACGCGTTTGTCAGCTGTTCCCGGACCGACATGCTTTCCCGGAGCGTACGCTCCTGCAGGATTCCGATCGTGGCAACGTCGGCCAGCGCCTGGGAGGCCCGCACGTCCTGCTGGCGAAGTGCACCCGGAACATTCGACAGCAGGTTGAGGGCACCGATTGTCGTCTCCCGCAGCCGCAACGGTATGGCGAAGACCGCGGCAAAACCCTGCTCGCGTGCGCTGTCCCGAAAACGCTGCCACGCGGGCGGACTCTCCTCTACGTCCGTCAGGGATACGACGGCACCGGTGACAAAGCATTCCACGCAGGGGCCCGCCCGAGCGCTCAGTTGCATGACCTCGACAAGTCTGCTGGCCTCGCTCGTCGAAGCGACAACTTCCAATTCGCCATCGGCGTCGGCCAGAAGAATTCCAGCGGCCGCAATATCGAAGAGATCAGTGCAACTCTCGACCAGGGTCTGCAGGAGATCCACCACGTCGTAGTCGGCCACAAGCGTGTCGGCAAGGGTCGCGAACGTGTCGATTAAACGGTCCTCTCTCGTTCCATCAATCATGGGACCCTTCGATCTGGCTCTCGATTACCGCGAAACTCAATCGGCGGTCAATGATTTCTGCCGCAATCTCGGCCATTGACCGGCCAGCCGCAAAAGCATGGCCCTGCATGACGAGGAGGGCATCCGCGGCAGGAATTCTCAGTTGAGCCAGGACCATTCCGGTGGCTTGATGGATCTCGCGACGAGAGAATTTCTGGCGAGTGGCACTGTCGGTCTCGTTTTCGATCTCGGTGTGGGACAGTCTGATGGCTCGAGAGAGGACCAGACGACTGACCACGGTCGCAAGGCTCGAAATCTGCTGGACGCTCTGCGAGCTGAGGCGATAGGGGCGGTTGGTATACAGATCGATCGCACCGATGCGCAAAGGCCCCAGGATCAGGGGAAAAGCAAAGACCGCACCGAGGTCATCTGCAAGGATCGCTTCCGAAAAGGCCGGCCAGGTCCGGTTCGGCCGTTTGCGAATATCAGGCTCGAGGACCGGAGCCGCGGTCTGCAGTGCGTCCCAACAGGGGCCCTCGCCAAGATCGAATTGCAACTCGTCGAGACGAAACGACTGGGCGTCACTGGCCGAAATCTTTTCAGCGGCAAGAATATCGCCGAACGTCGAGACGGATGCCCCGTCCACGGGCAACGCCGCCAGGAGCGGCTCGTACAGACGCGCCTCCTGCCCGGTCAGGGCGTTCAGTGCATCCGCAGCCACGGCAAACAGATCAGGCATCGGGGTCATACCCGCGATTCTGGTCGCAACCACGATTCACTCCCGTCCGCTGCATGATCGCAACGTACTCCTCCGGCGTCGAAAAGGAATGCAGGCAGCGCTCGGGCTCTCTCCGCCACCGTCCCGGCCCCGACAACGGTGTGGGCGTGCGCACCGGGAATCGCTCTCGTGCGTTCCCCGGAGTGTGCTCGGGAGTGCAGTCGTCGTGTCGGTTCACGACTGAGACCTTATCGAATCGGGAATGCCGCTTCCAGCATCCACTCGATGGAATTCTGATTTTCGGGAGGCACGATTGCGGGCAAGAGAATCTCCCACATTTCCCGTACGCGTCGACGGAGGTCGGCACGTTCGGTGAAGACATCAGAAACCATCTGGACCCCCGTGAAAGCGGGAATGATGAAGTGCGCCAGCTTCTCGGCGTCGGTGCCTGCGCGGAGTTCGCCGGCCTCCGTGGCGGCCAGAGTCAGTGCCTCGAAGGTCGCAAGCCAATCTTCGTATGGTCGCGCCATCGACCGATCGAAAGTCGAGGTTTCGGTTGTGAGGCGGATGCCGGCACGGACGATGGGGTCGGTGGTCAATCGTCCGGCCAGATCGCTGCAGAGCCTGAGCATCGACTCAAGCGGCCCGGTTGTCGTGTCGAGTATCGCCGTCGCGGCAGCTGTCGCGATCTCGTGTTCCGCTTCGATCACGGCGAGGGCGACGTGCTCCTTGGACTGGAAATGAAAGTACAGCGCGCCCTTGGTCACTCCGGCGGCGGCCGTGATGTCCGAGAGCGTGGCCCCGCCGAAACCCTGGCGATAGAAGACGTCCGCAGCCCCCGCGATAATCTTCTCGCGAGTGAGTACGGCGCGCTCTTGTTTCACGGTCATGGTGCGCCTCCTGGCGATTCCGCATCGAACATGGACCCGACGGCACCTCTGCATCCCCGTCCGGCACCCTCACTCCGGCTCGATCAGCGCCTCTGGGTTGGGTTCCGATCTGAGCGCCGACCGAATCATCAGGACACCGATGGCCAACAACACCGAAATACCGAGAATCGGCCCCACTGCGTAGCCGAGCCAGAAGAGCGGCACGAATACGCAACCGGCGATGACGAGTGCTGTTGAAATGTCCACCAGCTGCGCGCGAGTTGATTGTTTCAAACTTCCCCCCAGATGTTTTTTCGGTGAGCGCGGCACCGGCCGAACGCGAGTTCGACTCCGTGCTCACCGACCCCCGACGGCACAGACGCTGGCGATGCGCCTTTCAGCGAACGCCGATGCCATCCAATAAAAAACCGGTTTCCCCGTTTGTTTGGTTCCCCTCGATGAGTGTATGCCATTGTGCGCAGCGACAGGGTGGTCTCACTCAAGAAAAGTGGCGACGTGGGCGAGGAACCGGGCGGCCTCAGGTACCGATGCAGGTGGCCTTACTGGTTACGCGACGCGGTCGCGGGTGATGTCGTTCCCAGCCGCATCGACGAGAAAGCGAACATCATCGCGATCAAGATGTTCGTGACCAGTGGAACCATCAGGCCCCCCGATTCCGGCCGACTGACAAAAGCGACAAGCACGTAGATCGCCCGGGAACCGAACAGGAGTGCAAACACGACACCGGATGTCCGGTGCGCCGTCATCTTCCACCACGGGCGCCTCTGTTCGACCGGTTCGTCCTCGGCGCGAAAGGTTCTCGCAGCAAAGACGACCAGGACCAGCGCAAGGACGGCTGCCGCGACGGACGCAACAGGCAGCGGGAGACCGATCGTCAGGGCCGACCCGAGAATGACGAGAACGCCACCGCTCGTCACGTAGGCGATCTTCGTTGACGTGCTCGTGATTCGAATTGCCATGGACATCCCCCTCGATGAAAAGACTGACTGGCGTAGACCTGGCTACCGCACCTGCCGGACCCACCCCTGCGACCGATCAGGACGCGGTGCGTGGTGGCGCTTCTTGCACACCCGCGTGTCCGTGTTCCTGATTATGCCGCAGTGCGCTCAGCAGCCGATCACGGGACAGCGATCCGCGAGGCCCGGCCCGCGCGCGCCCGTCCGATCACCTTGTCCACTTCCACGAGCAGGAAGATGACGGCGGAAAGTCCCAGCGTGTACGCCCATTCGCGAACCCCGATCGGCGTCGAGCTGAACCAGAGGTTCATGAATGGCGTGCAGAGGGTGAGGCTCGACGCCCGGAGGCACCGGGAAGTGAACAGGAACGCGAGCCGGCTGAAGGTGGGCGTGGTCGCGGCCGTGGTCTGCGCTTCCGCGGTGGTGGACCCGATTCCCTGCTCGAGGAAGAACACCCCGACGGTCGCGGCCGTGATCAGGTTGACCCACAGGATCTGCGTCGGTTGGAGCGGCAGCGCGAATCCGAACAGCACGGCGAGCAGGAGCACCAGGGACTCGGCTGCGGTCGTGGGCAGAATGAAGACGATGGATTTCTGCAGGTTGTCGCGGATACGACGGCCTTCGTGAACTGCACTCTGGATGCTGGCGAAGTTGTCGTCGGCGAGCACGATGCCTGCCGCTTCCTTCGTCGCTTCGTGCCCTTGATCCCCCTTGCCAGTCCGACGTCCGCTCGACGAAGCGCGGGCGCGTCGTCGACCCCGTCGCCGGTCATCGCGACCTCCTCCCGGTGTGGCTGGAGGGCCTTGGGGAGAAGTTGTCCACAGAAATCTTCTTTGACCGGGTATTCCACAGGTGGCTTGTGGGGTGGCGGATGCCCCGGGAATGTCGGTGGTGGTCCGTAGAGTGACCGGCATGACAGCTGAAGAACCCTCAACTATTCGTTCGGAAAGCACGGCGGAACCCCCGCCCGGGATCCCTCCCGACTCGTACCTCAACCCCCGGC
>NZ_JASJVF010000167.1:0-7443 GCF_035019805.1 Cryobacterium sp. 10I1 | reverse complement strand
GAGGGATACCAGTCCGAAGGGGTTGCTCGTGGGGGCGAGCGGCGCGGGTGCAACGGGCGGCACGGGCGGTGCGGGCGGGAGGTTGCTTCCGCCGAATTCTGGGGGTGAACTCACTGTTTGCTGAGAATCGGACATACATCCAGCCTTGCAGCGTCCCGCTATTTTCAACGACTCCTGTCTACCCCCATTAAGGGGTGTCGTCAGTACGTGTCGTTGAGCCAACCGTCGCAGGACCCTTCGCTGCCGCCGTCGTACCCCTCCAGGAAGGCCTCGTTGCGCTGCTCGGGGGTGCCGTGGTGCTGGGGGTTGTCGAAGGCGTAATCGCCCAGGTCGAGAGTCGTCTGGCCGGCCTCCTTGATGTCGCCCTGGTCGAGGATCCCTTCGTCCTCCGCCGACTTCGCCCAGACCCCGGCCCAGCAGTCGGCGTGCAGCTCGATCTTGTAGACCGGGTAGATCGAACCGGCGGTGCTGAAGATGCCGATTTCGTTCTGGAGCTCGTGCGCGTACTCGTGCGCGACGACGTAAGCGACCGAGAAGTCGCCGGTCTTATGGGTCCTCGTGCCGTCGGTGTTCGCGTAGAGGGTTCCGTCCCAGATCTTCTGGGCGAGGCTCTGCGACACCGTGATCTTGTCGTCGTACAGGCAGTAGTACGCGCTCATGTCATCGGAGAAGCCCGGCGCGCACATCGACGGCACGACCTCGCCCGCCGCGGGGAAGGCATAGGTCACGAAGGGTGCCGGGCGGCCGTCGTCCTTCCACACGCCGGTCCAGTAGGCATCCACGTCGCCGAGCACTGACACGAGGAAGTCCTTCATCGTGCCGCTCGACCCCACGATATTGGCCGTCGGCACGCCCCCGATCCCCGGCGTGCCCGAGGTGCTCGTCGGCGTGATGCCGGACGGTGAGGGGCCGACGGCGACCTGCAGCACCCCGCTCGGGTGCGCGCCCTGTGCGGAGTTCCTGGGGACGGATGCCGCGGCGTGCCCGACGCCCGGATCCGCGGCGGCCGCGGTCACCGCGGTCACCGCGCCACCTCCCGCGAAGGCGAGGACCGACATCAGGGCGATGGCGCGCAGGACAGACGTGAGTTTCATGGTGGTGGACTCCCTTGTGGAGTGCGTGTGTGGTGTTGTCAGGAGCGACCGGAGCGACATCATCCGATTCGCGGCGTGGAGCCCGAGTGTCAACTCTCGCGAGTATAGGCAAACTCATAGCAGCCCGATAGGTCAGTTCGCAGTTCCTGACTCATCGACAGGGGGCGATGTGCGAGCTTCGGCGAACGAAACTACGATGGGGGTCCAAGCGGTCCTCGTTCAAGAGCGAGCGGGATCAGAAGCGAATGGGTGCCTTTTGTCAATGTCGTCAAAATCGTCGTCCGAACTGTCCAGTGCGTTGTCGAACACCGAAGCGTCGACGACCGAGGCCTTCGTCGCCGACTACTACGAGCACCTCGGTGACGATGCCAGGGAATACGACCCGGCCACGCTGCGCGCACGGGCGGAGAGCCACTGGCAGGTCGCCCTCACCCGGCCACCGAAGACGGCGAACATCGAGATCCGGACCGAAACCGATCGCAGCATCCTCTACGTCGTCACCGACGACATGCCGTTCCTCGTCGACTCGGTCAACGCCGAACTGGTCCGCCAGCACGCGGCCATCCACCTCGTCGTGCACCCCCTACTCGTCGTCACCCGCAACCGGGAGACCCACGAGCTCGTCAGGGTCACCCGCATGCCGGTCAACGCGGGCGTCTCGAGTGGCGACACCTCCGCGATGCCCGACATCTCCCACCTGCTCGGCAACGAGGAGGACTCGCCGCATCTCGAGTCGTGGATCGCGATCGAGATCGACCGTGCGAGCGTCGAGGCCCGCGAGCGCCTGGCCGAGGGGATCGCGCGGGTGCTCCACGACGTGCGGGCCGCCGTGGACGACTGGCCCGCGATGCGCTCGAAGTCCGTGCAGATCGCCGACGCACTCGGGAAGCTGCCGCACGCCGAGGGCATCCCCGACCTGGCGCAAGCCAGGGACCTGCTGCACTGGCTCGACCAGGACAACTTCACCTTCCTCGGCTACCGCGAATACGACCTCGAGACGGTCGACGGCGAGGACGTCCTCTCCATCCGCGACGACAGCGGTCTCGGCCTGTTGCGCGCCGTGAAAGACGGGCACGAGATCCAGCACCTGACGGATGCCGGGCGCACGATGGCCCGCGAACGGCGCGCCCTCGTGATCACCAAGGCCAACTCCCGCTCGAGCGTGCACCGTCCCGCGTACTTCGACTACATCGGCATCAAGAGCTTCGACGCCAACGGCAACGTCAACGGGGAGCAGCGCTTCATCGGCCTCTTCGCCGTGAGCGCGTACACGAGCTCCGTGCGTGACGTGCCGATCCTGCGCGAGAAGATCGATGCCGTCATGGCCGAGGTCGGCTTCCCGCCGGGCTCGCACAGCGACAAGGACCTGCTCGGCATCCTCGAGACCTACCCGCGCGATGAGCTCTTCCAGATCGACGTGCCCACCCTCGTCGCAACGGCCGTCGCCATCCAGCGACTGCAGGAACGCCGGCGGACCCGGCTCTTCCTGCGCCCGGACCTGTTCGGCCGCTTCATGTCCGCCCTCGTCTACTTCCCCCGCGACCGGTACACGACGGCGGTGCGCCTCCGGATCGAGAAGGAACTGACCGAGACCTTCTCCGCGGAATCCCTCGACTTCGAGGCCCGCATGACGGAGTCCACCCTCGCCCGCCTGTTCTACCGGATCCGCCTGCCGAAGACGGCCGCTGTCGGAACGGCCGACGACGTCGCCGCGCTCGCCGCGGCACTCGAACCCCGCCTGGCCATGGCCGTGCGGTCCTGGGCGGAGGGGATCACCGAGCAGCTGCACGACACGAGGCTCGCGCACCTCTGGGCAGAGGCGTTCCCGCCGAGCTACCAGGTCGACTATGAAGTCGAGGACGCCCTCGTCGACATCAGCAGGTTCGAGGCATACGCCGCGGGCCTGAAGAGTGCGGTCGCGCGGGATGCCGCGGCATCCGTGACGGGTTCGCCTCGCCCGGGCGTGCACGTCTACCTCTCCCCGAACGCCGCTGACCGGCCCGCCGAAGACGCCCGGGTGAAGCTCTACATGATGGAGTCGCAGAGCCTCAGCCAGATCCTGCCGTACTTCCAGAACCTCGGTATCGAGGTTCTCGACGAGGTGCCCTTCGAGATCAAGACCTCCGACGGGCGTGAATTCTTCCTCTACGACCTCGGCCTGCGCTACCCGGCGGGCGTCGACCCGGTCGGCACCGGCGACCTGCTCGCCGACTCCTTCGGCGCAGCGGTCAGCGGGGCCATCGAGTCGGACGGACTCGACCGCCTGGTCCTCCGCGAAGGCATGCCCTGGCGCCGCGTGGTCATCCTCCGCAGCTACGCCAAGTACCTGCGCCAGATGGGCAACACCAACTCCTACGACTTCGTCGGCGACACCCTGCTCGCCAACCCCGCGGTCTCTGGCGGGCTCGTGGACCTCTTCGAGGCCCGGTTCGACCCCGCGCGGGACGAGACCGAACGCATCCGTCGCACCGAGGAGGTGCGCGCGCAGCTCGCCACGGCCATCGAACAGGTCGCCACCCTCGACGCCGACCGGGTGCTGCGGGTGCTGCTGAACCTCATCGAGGCGACGCTGCGCACGAACTATTTCCAGAACAAGCCCTACCTGAGCATCAAGCTCGACCCGAGCCGCATCGAGGCACTGCCGTTCCCGAAGCCGATGTTCGAGATCTGGGTGTACTCGCCGCGCGTCGAGGGCGTGCACCTGCGCTTCGGCATGGTCGCCCGCGGCGGGCTGCGCTGGTCGGACCGGCGCGAAGACTTTCGCACCGAGGTTCTCGGCCTCGTCAAGGCGCAGACGGTCAAGAACGCCGTGATCGTGCCGACCGGCGCCAAGGGCGGGTTCTTCGCGAAGAAGCTGCCCGACCCCGGTGTCAACCGGGCCGCCTGGCTGGCCGAAGGCATCGATGCATACAAGACCTTCATCCGCGGCATGCTCGACCTGACCGACAACCTCGTTTTGACGGATGCCGGTGAGCAGGTCGTTCCCCCGGCGAACGTCGTGCGTCACGACGACAACGACTCCTACCTCGTGGTCGCCGCGGACAAGGGCACCGCCACGTTCTCCGACATCGCCAACGGCCTCTCCGCCGACTACGGCTTCTGGCTCGGCGACGCCTTCGCCTCCGGCGGCTCGATCGGCTACGACCACAAGGCCATGGGCATCACGGCCCGCGGCGCCTGGGAATCGGTCAAGCGCCACTTCGGTGAACTCGACCTCGACACCCAGACCGAGGAATTCACCGTCGTCGGGATCGGCGACATGTCCGGAGACGTCTTCGGCAACGGGATGCTGCTCTCCGAGCACATCAAGCTCGTGGCGGCCTTCGACCACCGGCACGTGTTCCTCGACCCGAACCCCGACCCGGCCGTGTCGTTCGCCGAGCGGCGCCGGCTCTTCGAACTGCCCCGGTCCTCCTGGGCGGACTACGACACGAGCCTGATCAGCGCAGGCGGCGGGGTGTTCCCGCGGCAGGCCAAAGTGGTCCCGATCTCGGCGGAGGTGCGCGCCGTCCTCGGACTGCCCGAAAACGTCACGCACCTGAGCCCGCCGGAACTGCTCCGCGCCATCCTCACGGCACCGGCCGACCTGCTCTACAACGGCGGCATCGGCACCTACGTCAAGGCGAGCACCGAAACCGCTGCGCAGGTCGGCGACAAGGCGAACGACGCCATCCGCGTCGACGGCCGCGACCTGCGCGTCAAGGTCGTCGGTGAGGGCGGCAACCTCGGCCTCACCCAGCGCGGCCGCATCGAGGCCGCCCTGGCCGGGGTGCTGCTCAACACCGACGCGATCGACAACTCCGCCGGCGTGGACTGCTCCGACCACGAGGTCAACATCAAGATCTTCGTCGACCGGATGGTCGCGGCCGGACGGCTCAGCGCCGAAGAGCGCCCCGGGTTCCTCGCCGCGATGACGGACGAGGTCGGCCGGCTGGTCCTGGAGGATAACGTCGACCAGAACATCCTGCTGCTGAACGACCGGGTCAAGGTCGCGAGCTGGAGCCCGAGTTACGAACGCCTGATGGACGCGCTCGAGGCATCCGGCGACCTGAAGCGCGAGCTCGAGGCGTTGCCGACCACCACGGAGCTGCACGAACGGATCGACCACGGCCAGGGGCTCACCTCGCCAGAGCTCTCGGTGCTCGCCGCCTACGCCAAGATCGAGCTCACGACCGCGCTCCGGGACAGCGACCTCGCGGACGACCCGTGGTTCCGCGGCACCCTGCGCCGGTACTTCCCGCGCCAGCTCGCCGAACGCTTCGACGCCGAGCTCGACACGCATCCACTGCGCCGGGAGATCATCGCGACCGTCGTCGCGAACGACATGATCAACCTCGGGGGAGTGACTTTCGCCTTCCGTGCCATGGAGGAGACCAGCGCGACCCCCGCGGCGATCGCCCGGGCGTTCGTCGCGCTCCGGGAGATCTTCGAGCTCGAGACCATGGTCGCCGAGCTGAGCGCCCTGCCGAAGTCGTTCCCGACGGAGCACTGGACGGCGATCCACCTCGACATCCGCCGGCTGCTCGACCGGGCCGTGCGCTGGCAGGTCAACCACGGCGGCTCGCAACCGGTCGCCGAGGTCGTGGCGCAGTACAAGCCGCAGATCGCGCTCGTCCGCGCGCACCTGGGCGACTACGTGCGCGGCGCCGACCAGGCCCGGCTCGGGTCGCTGCTGGTCAAGGCGGAGGAGTGGGGCCTGCCGTCCGGCCTCGGCCACCGCTGGACCCAGCTCTTCGAGGCCTTCGCCCTGCTCGACGTCGTGAAGATCGCGGCGCAGTCCGGCGAACAGCTCGGGGACGTCGCGTCCGTGTACTACACGGTCTACGACCGGTTCGGCGTGGACAACCTGCTCGAGCGCATCACCGCGTTGCCGCGCACGGACCGCTGGCAGGCCCTCGCCCGCGCGGCGCTGCGCGACGACCTCTACTCGACGGTCGCCGACATCACCACGGCCGTGCTCGAGGCGACGGATTCGGGAAGCGCGGAACACCGTCTCCTCGCCTGGGAGGCACTCAACGCCGAAAAGCTCGCCCGCTCACGCAGCGTATTCGACGAGGTCAACGCCCTCGGCCAGGACGACATGGCCTCGCTCTCGGTCGCAATGCGGCTGCTGCGCTCCATCGTGCGGCGGTAGGCAGGCCCGGGCGGATGCTGCGGACGACGCGCCTGGCGGAGGGGCCAGTCGAGTACCGGCTCGATATTCGCGCGGACCCGGTCATCGTGGTCTTCCACGGCGGACACCTCCGGGCCGGGATCGCGGTCGGCGAGGACGTCTTCGCCGCCGCCGGCTACTCCGTGCTCGCACCCTCCCGACCCGGCTACGGTCGCACTCCGCTGTCCACAGGGACGACCGTGACCGGATTCGCGGATGTCGTGGGTGACCTGTGCGCGCACCTGGGCATCACCCGGGTCGCGGCGGTCGTCGGCATTTCCGGCGGGGGACCGACCGCCGCAACGTTCGCCGCGCGACACGCCGGCCTTGTCGACCGGCTGGTCCTGATCAGTGCAGTCGGCTGGCTTCCGTACCCGGACCCGGTCACTCGCCTGGGAGCCCGGATCGGATTCAACGGCGTGACCGGGAGGGTCACCTGGGGCCTGGTTCACGCGCTCGCCCGGTTCGCTCCCTCCATGTGCCTGCGCATGATGATGGGAGCGCTGTCCACCCGTCCGGTGGGCGAGGTCCTGGCCGGCTTGGATCCGGACGCTCGCGCCGGACTCCTCACACTTTTCCGGCGGATGCGCTCCGGACGCGGGTTTGTCAACGACCTGCGCCCCACCCCCGATGTCACCGCTCTGGTCGATCAGCCCACCCTCGTGATCGCCACCCGAACCGACGGCGGAGTGCCCTTCGCACAGTCGCGTTCGCTCGCCTCAAGCATCCGTGCTGCCGAACTCATTGAGAGTCATGCGGACAGCCACATGGTCTGGCTCGGTGCTGACTGGCCGGTGGTCGGCGAACGAATCGTCGCCTTCCTCAAGGGCCCCTCCTGAGCTGGACCAGCTCGTGGCCGCACACCTCGCAGATGCCGCATCGCGTTTTCCGCGCCCGGCCTCCGATCCACCAGGAGCGGCTCTGCCTCCTCGGAAAGGACGGCTTCGCGGAGCCCGCGTGGGCAAGCGACCTAGAACGGTGTCGGGTCTTCGGGGTCTTCGGGTGTGGGGTCGAGGTTCCAGACGTCCACGATCGGGGCCGGTGGTTTCGGTGCGGGTTTGGGTTTCCGGGGTGGTCTCATGTCGGCGGAGGGTTCGACGATGTAGCTGTACCCGGCCGGTGAGGTCCATTCGATGCGGCCGTCGCCGTGCTCGCAACAGCCTGGCTCATCTTCATGCTCCCGCACTCGGTCATCAC